>DATIBJ010000088.1:0-27725 GCA_035457565.1 Pyrinomonadaceae bacterium
CTACTCTGCTCTTAGTGCCTGCAAGAGTGGTGTTCTTATCGCCACCCACGTCGCGGCGATTGATGCAAGGAGACCTGATATTAATACCGCAAGTAACAACAAGCCCAGTGAAATTTGTGCGAACTGACCGGGACGCGCGAGCACGATCGGCAGAATCGCCAGCAACGCGCAAATAGTGCCGGTCGCAACCCCTGCAACAAGAAGCAAAGTGTTTTCAGAGAGAATCATGACGGTAAAATCACGCGAGTCGTAACCTACTGCGCGCATCAACGCGAGTTCACGGCGTCGCTCCAGCACATTGCGCAATAGAACTGCTGCCAAGCCAATCGTTCCAAGTATCAATCCTAAACCACCGAGCATTTGAAATGTTGACAAGTAGGTATTCTCGACGCGATGAAAACTCGCGAGTCGTTCGGCCGTCGGCTGCACATCGAATCCGAAATCTGATAGTCGATCCTCGAGCGCTGCCGCCGCATTCTGGGCCCGATCCACTTCGGGTAAATCAATCAGGAAGAACGTGTAACCCTGGCGGTCCGGGAACAAGCGAACAAAATTCTTTTCCGACATCAATAGTTCACTCTGAAACAAACTGTCAGACAATGCCGCGACGACGCGCAATCGAATTGAGTCTGCGCCGCGTGGTAGCAAGAAATCTTCGCCGACCTTTAAATGCAGGACGTAAGTCAACGAATTCGCATCGGCAATCACAGGCACAGCGCCGTCATCGAATTGTCGGTTCAACAGCAACCACGGGTTAGCAGATTCTTCCTTGTTGGTTGCTAAAGAGTTCTGAAAGTTGAACCGACCACTAGCAACGAAGTCGTCGGCCGCTGCGACGATCTTTGGATTGCGGGGCTGATAGAGATTCAAACAGCTGGCATCGTCGCCTGGCTGAACGCGGAATCGAGTGAACGTTGCACCCTTCAGCGCTGGATCAGAATCAATGTCGGCGAGATTGAGAGTTTCCTGTCCTTCACGCGAGTTTGGATCATTGACCAACGGCACCACTGACTCAGCCAACAACGGATACCCACCGGTGCCGGATTTTTTTTCATGTGTCGCAGCACCTTCCCGATGTCGAAACGAATCAACAGCCACAATTATGAAAACAGCGGAAGCTATCAGTGCGATGCACAGCACGCTTCGGCCAGGTCGATACGTGGCGTTGCGGAACCCCACGCGGGCGATCGGCCATAATGCCTGGCCCGACAATAACCCATGTCCGCGACGTCCCAACCAGCTCGACTGGTAACAGAGAAGGGCTGCTAAGAACAGGGTGCCGGCGCCAAAGAAACCGGCAGCCTGTCCCACGATATGAAAAGCAGCACCAATTAGCAGTAGCAAACCCAGCGCAGTAAATAGAAACGCAAGCCGCAATGGAGTTAGAAACCTGCGACGTTCAGTCCTACTCGGTATGTCAGAGATGGAGCCGGTCAACATACTGCGAGTCGATCGTCTTCCTAAGGCTCGCAGTGTTATTGCAATGCAGACCACTGCGGCAACTATTCCACCGGCAACGCCGATCACGAGCGACTGCGTTGAAACATGAAGTCGTAGCGCGTTCGTTCCGACTGCCTCAACCCACCACGTGCGCAGACCAAACATCATGAACTGGCCATATGCGATGGCACCTAAGAGGCCGAGCACACTGCCACTGATAGCGAGGATTAAGCCTTCGCTTAGTAATAGGGATCTTGTCTTCGCCGGGCCAAAACCGATCGCGCGTAGTGTGCCGATTTCGCGGATGCGCTGCTCAACGCCGAGTTTGAAAAACAGCGTCATCAATAGCAACGCGGAAACTACGAGAAAGAAACTGAAGTACAGGAAGTATTCGCCGAAATCGGTTGCGCCACGCGACGCCTGAAGGCCTTCGGAGCGAACTGGTAAAACAACTACTCCCATGAAAGTAGGGTGCAACGAGTCTCGGAGTCGTTGCGGAAAGGTGTTAAGGGAGTTGGCGCCGGAGCTCTCATTAAGGCGAATGGAAGTTAATTTACCGAATCGCGACTGCCACAAATTCTGTCCGATCTGCAAAGAAATAAAGGCCTTCGGAGTAGTGCGGTATTGATGCCAGTAGTCTTCGTCTTTTTGCCGAATACGTTTTAGATCGATGGGAAATGGCGGGTCCCAATCTGACAAGTTCTCTGAACCGGTAATGCCAGGATACTCCGGCACCAAATCTCGATCGGCTGCGAAGCCGCTTATCGGAACGACGCCTGCGAGTTCAAACGTCGCCGTCTTCGTTTCCAAGCCTCCGGCGTTGTGCCAAAGGTAATACTCAAGGGTGACCCGGTCGCCTACTCGAACAGCGAGATCACTCGCCGCCCACTCGTTGAGGATGATCGATGGTGAGTCTGCGTTTGTTCGGGGGTTGGGAACGAGTTGTGAGAACGCGTCTTGATCAATCGCGGTGACGAGAGAATAGGGGATCGACTTGTCTCCGGAGCTTATGCTGTTTGCGAGATAAGAAAAAATACCGATCGACCGAAGCGACAAACTGTTGGCGGTCTGACGAGCGGCGGTGTCTAACGAATCACTAATCATCTTGCTTTCGTGTTCGAGTGAGACAACAGGTCGATCATCAACGGTGAGAGATCGGAGCTTAATTCCTAGATCCTCCAAAGAGATCCGTTGACGCAGGAGTTTGTCGAGTGCGAAGGCATTGGCGTGCGTCGTTTGGTTCTCACTAACAAGAATCAAATTGACTTTGTTCGTTTGCTCAAGCTCTGTTTGTAGAAGTTTGATTGAAACAAAGATTGCCCGAACGCCTGATTGTTGAGGTTGAAGTGAAAACTCGCCCAAGGCCGAGGAATCTAAAATCTCACTGAGGTTCAAACGCAAAGTCTTACCCAGATCGTCTTTCTTACTGTGTAAGGATTCGAGCGGAATATCTGATGGCTTTTCGAGTCGCAGAAGCACCGCATCGCCGTTATTCGCGCCGAGTTCGCTCGCGAGCGTTTGGCTCATGTAAACGCTTCGGTCTTGTGGGCCCGTTCGGTTGCGAGCGTTGAATCTCCAAAACCGGTCATCCACACCGTAAACCTGAATTGCTGACGCTGCTCGTTTGCTGGGTTCATGTGTGATCTGAGCCTGGAGCGAGATCAGAGGGCAAGCTGATACAAAACCATTTGGACCAAATTGAGGATCGCTCTGAACATCCGTCGAGAGCTGTTCACGGAAGAAGCTGGAGGATGTAACAACGAAGCTCGTCTGACCCAATCTTTGCACGACGAGATCACGCAGGCTGGCTCGCACAGAATCACCGACGAGCAGGGCGCCCGCGAGCACGGCAACGGCAACGGCCACGCCAAGCACAACAGCGAGATTCGTGCGCCAGTAGTAGGAAAGACTTCGTTGGACCAGGTGCATTATTGACATAAACGATAGACACTCAAAACGGGAACGAAGCGCGCCTTCAAGTTATGTTGAGAGTACCCGGAATTGAAAACGGTCGCTTCGCTCCCGTTCTGAGATGCGGTCCATTAACGCGGCTTTCAAAATCAAACCATTTTCAATCGCTGATCGATCAACTCGTATCGCGTGGGAAGACGCGCCGCCAGCTCAGCACTGTGTGTGACAACAATAAGAATTGTCTGCTGTTGCCGGTGCAGATCCAACAGCATCGACGCGACAACTTCAGCGGCCTTGTGATCCAAATTGCCTGTGGGCTCGTCACACAAGAGCAATTGTGGTTTCGTGATCAGAGCACGAGCGAGAGAAACACGTTGCTTCTCTCCGCCTGATAATTCCGAGGGCCGATGATCGAGACGATCACTGAGGCCAACTTGATCTAATAATTTGCGCGCTCTCGTTGGCGCGTCTTTTGAATTAGTGGAAACCAGCGTGGGCGTTAAGACATTCTCGAGTACAGAACATTGTGGTAAGAGGCAATGATCCTGAAAGACGAACCCGATGTTTTGGTTTCGAAATGCTGCGAGCTGCTTCTCGTTTAGTTGAAACGGATTGTGGCCATCGAGTGTGACTGAGCCATTAGTTGGTGGCTCAAGCGCACCGATTATATAAAGAAGGGTGCTCTTGCCCGTTCCGGATGGACCCATGATCGAAACGGCGTCGCCTCGCGACAACGAAAGAGAGACGTCATTAAGAACGCGAAGCGCCCCGCCTGGTGTCGGATATTCTTTCGAAACGTTCTCAACCTTAAGCACAAACTATCTCCTACCGCATCAGAGTAGTGTCTTAATTGTAGGGGCGTCCCTCCGCGGGCGCCCGTCTTCCTGCGTTAGCATGTAGGTGTGGGGCGCCCACAGAGGGACGCCCCTACAAATCAGGACACCAAGCTTTTGTAGACTTCCAACGCTCTGTCAGCCATCCGCGCGACACTATAAGATTCCCGGACGTTGCGAAATCCGTTGACGCTAAATTGGTTCGCGGTACGCGGCTCCTGATTAATCTTCAGAAGTCCATGAGCCAGCCTGTGCATGTCGTCTGCGTCGACAAGCAAACCACCACCGGTCTTTTCGACTATCTCAGTGAACGCTCCTCGACGTGGCTGGACGACAGGAACACCACAGGCCATTGCTTCCAACAAAAAGATGCCCTTCGGCTCGTTGTATGTTGCCGGCACTGAAAAGACATCAAGTCCCTGCAGAAACGCGATCTTCTGTTGACGATCCAACTTGCCGCGGTACGCGAACTCTCCGCCAAGGTTCGCATTCTCCATCTCACGAATAATATCGTCCAAATACTTACGATGTTCTGGCGCGAGGTAACCGGCTACCTCCAGACGCGCGTTGCTCAAACCGCCGTTCTGGCGAAGATATCGATAAGCCTCGGCCAGAACGTGCAATCCCTTTTCCGGGGCGATGCGCGCGAAGAACCCGATCGTGAAAGGACGCTTCTCAGGCACTCCCTTGGCGAAGCCTTCCAGATTAATCCCGAGCGGTACGACGCGAATTTTGTCCTTTGGGATTCCTAAATAACCAGGCATGAATTCCGCGTAGTATTCGCTGACAGAAATAAATGTGTCTACGTACTGCAGTTGATTACGGATCAGTTCCTTCGACTGGGAACGATAAGGCTCCTCCAGTCCATCGAGAAAAAGATCTTCACCCTGCAACGTGCAACAAACCGGTTTTCCTACGGCTTCCTTTATCGGCTTAGCCAATCCGATTAGAAGCGTGTAGGGGAGGCTAACAATGTCAGGTTGATCTTCCGACCTCAACCAGTCGAGCAGCTTGCTGATCTCTTTATGCTGAAAGCCGTCCTCGCCTTTCAACATCGATACAGTCATCTCTCCAAGCATCTTCGGACTCGTCGAGATTGAACGACGCGTGGCCAGATCTAACATTGGCTTGGAGTCCCACACCCGATCCAGCCATTTCGGCGAGTTTCGAAAGACCGGTACGTACTGTTCGAGGTAGACGCTTACACCACCGAAGAATACTTTATCGTGACTGACGTTTTCTTCGTCTGTGAGGGTCGGAGTGTAGACTGGCAGCAGCGTGACGTCTTGTCCGCGGGCGATCAGTTCAGCAGCTAACGCGTTGTCTCGCAGACAACTGCCGCAGTACATCGGTCCGGCGCCGCCCGTGAGATAAAGAATCTTCATTACTTATGTCCGATAAACTTTTTAGTTTGTCGTCAAGTGACTGAGCGGTCGAGCTACCACTGATTGAGCCTTTGCTGACTGGACGACAAACTTAAAGTTTATCGGACACTAGAACCCGCCCGCTCTTTGGAAAGCCCGTCGCGCGTACAGATGTTCGAACAAGTTTCCCTCGTGTGGTTGATCCCAACCGATCTGATTTGTTGGCACGGCGCCTACATTTAATCGGTCCACATTAGTTGATTGCAGTAGTTTGTTGATCAATTTAGAATCATTGGTGATCGCCGTCACGACCAGGCTTGGTCCAAGCATCTCAGGAATCTCTTCTGGACTCACCGTGACAACACTCGCGAACGGGAACATGTACTCCTTGTTCGCTAGTGCGTGTTCGGCGCTGTCGCACAAAACAATCGTCGGCAGGAGATACTTGCAGCCGTCGCGCTCAACAAGACGATTGCCGGATCGATAACCAGTCGTGACATCGCGGGCACCCTCCTCGTTCAAACCCTGGTCTATCAACTGTGAAACGCGAGTCGCAACATTGGGATCTGCGAAAGGCGCAATCTGCGCGTCAGGATCGTCTTCAGCTCGAGGTTCAATAGCTACCAATCGTTGCGCCAACGCTTCGCTTATTTTCTCTGCATGCTTCGTGACCCAGATGCCCGATGCATTTATGCACGAACGGCCGCCGTTGTCGGCTATCGAACGAACCATTAAATCGAGATGGCGCTCCCAATCGTCAGCGCAATCAGGTCCAATTAGTATCTTGCTGTAACCAGGACCATGAAGTTCGATTCGGGGATCGTTTGCCCAAACACCCACGGAACTGGCGTCGCCGAACATTATTCCGCGCTGGCAACGACTGAGAATCTCGCCCGCTCCCGCATGGTCGGCAGGGTAATATGAAAATGCTGCGGGCGGCGCACCAGCGTCGATAAAAGCCTGGATGAGTCGATAGGGTGTCCATGGTTCTGCGCTGCCGGGTTTCAGCACGAGCGGAATCTTCAAAGGAATTGCAGGCACCCACAACGAATGCACGCCGGGTGAATTGCTCGGCAGAACGACACCGAGTGAATCGGTGCGTGGGTAAAAACTTACAGGTTTACCGGCAATCTCTCCGAAACCGCGATCAAGAATCTCCCAATCGATATTTCGAGTAAGCCCATCAATTACCTGGTCGGCTTCCGAGAGGGCGCCGTGGAGTTTTTGCATGTTGCGTCGCGCCAACACGTGCGGCATTCCAGTTGTGGCAGATAGCTGGCGAACGTAATCTTCGGGAGACTGTACATCGTCACCGAGGGATAGCGATTTGTTCAGAAAACTCTCGGCCGCGCGTTTGCAGATGTTGATGAGTTCGGAGGTCGACAGCGCTGCGAGTTGTTCGCGAGCACTCTTTTGATCGCGGAGATCGCGTCTGATGAGACCAGCATTAGTCTGGCTGATACTCACAAACGGCTCACGTGTTCGATAGTGAGCAGCGACCGCAACGTCGAGGCTCTTGTAAGGCTGACCGTGACGGAGAATTGGGATGTGAAGCATGTTTTTATGTCCGATAAACTTCAGTTTGTCGTCGAGTCACAGAACGATCAACTTAACAGCGAATTGAGGTTGTGGTGAGTCAGCGACAAACTGTGAAGTTTATCGGACATCAGTAGACGCCTTCCACGACATTGGACCCTAGTTTCGCGAACGGCCGCACGTTCCTGACACCATCCCACGGATACTGGTCACACGGCGGTTCTCGCTCCGCTTCATCGCGCTCCAAAAAGCGCGGCATGAAGAATTCTTTTGTTAACGTTGTCAAACGCACGCGTCCGGTTTCGCCGTATTCAACCACTCGATCTGGATTGTTTGGATCAACTATTTCGATCATCGCACGGGGATTCGGTGGATAATAAATCACTGCGAAGTTGTCTTCTGCTTGCCGCGGTTTGTGAACGGCAAGGCCCATCAATGTGTTGCCATACGTCGGAGCGAAGTAGGCGCCTTCCAAAAGCTCCTCGACTGCGAAGCGATGAAACTGTGGTGTCATCTCTGTTCCACCACAGAAGACACCAGTGATGCCCATCTTCTTCAACGAAACCTTTTCGCAAATAGCCTCGAGCAGTTTAGGTGTGGTGAACAAGCATCGGATGTTGTCGTGCGCGCGGAGCAGTGTGAGCGCCTGATCGACAACATGTTGCTTGTACTGCTCTGCCATCTTTGGCTGGCCCATCTTCAAAAGCTTGATTACCCAGCGCGGATCCAGATCAACCATGAAACAGATACCACCGCGATGTTGGGCGAGATGCTCGACAGCGAGTCGCAGACGACGAGGGCCCGTAGGGCCAACCGATAACCAATCGGATCCCCTGGGAAAAAATTCGTCAGGAAGTGTGTCGCTAAACGCCTCGTAGTCGATCCGAAAGTCTTCAATATTGATCCGCGACTTGGGCACGCCAGTGCTGCCGCCCGTCTCAAACGTGTAGACCGGACGATCGGCGAGACCTTTAGGAACCCAGCGACGGACGGGACCGCCTCGCAACCATTCATCCTGAAAAGGCCCAAGCCGGACGAGGTCATCGTACGTTTGGATCTCCGTTCGTGGGTCCCACTCAAGTTTTTCCGCGTAACTTAGCCAGAAGGGACAGCCAGTGGCCGGATCAAAGTGCCACGCGACAACTTCACGAACCCATGCATCAAGGGTTTTTCTGGCTGCGTCAATTCTTGTTTGTAACGTTAGAGGAGCAGTGGACATTCGTTTTCGAGGGACTAGTCTGCTTTGTAGAGCACGTCTTTCTCCAACGCGGCGCGAAGCGTCGTTGGTATTTCCGTTGGCTTGCCATTTTTTAAGACGACAAGGGTCATGGTTCCTTCAATCGCAACTTCACCTACAGAATCAAAAACCAGGTAGTCGTAACGAATCGACGTTCGGCCAAGTTTCCCAACAGTCAGGCGCAATTTAAAGGATGCGTCGAGTTCGAGCACGCGCATGAACCGACACTCAATGTTTACACGCGGAAAATCGTAACCCATGCTGCGATTCATTGGCCACTCGATCCGGCGAACCAATTCGCTTTCCGCTTCTTCGATGATTTCGAAGATGCGAGGAAAGTGGAGGCGGCCGGCGGCGTCAGCATCAGCCCAGCGCAGTCGTCGATTCAGCTCTATGGAAGCAGGCATTAATTAATCTCTCCGTGATAGGTCGCCGTCATGAGTAAAAGATTGGCAAGTATAGCAGTGGTGTGCGAGTAGCAGAGAGCTGGGTATCTATTCTCAACAAATTGAGCACGCACTACTGGATGAATAAATCAACTACGGAACGGGAGCGAAGCGACCGATTTCAAGGTGCGTCGTATGCGTGTTAGTTTTGATCGGTCGCTGCGCTCCCGTTCTGTTGTTGAGCTATGCTGGCCTTGATTACCGCGAGGCAGATCCGTAGGCTCGCAATGCGTAGCAAGTCTCAACTTACATCACTGCTCGGGGAGACCGTCGACTTCCGTTACTTGCCTCACTTCGACAACTCCGATGCGTGCACCAGGTATGCGCGCGGCAATCTCCAGTGCTTCGTTGCGATCCTTTGCATCTATCAGGAAGTAACCGCCTAGTTGCTCGCGCGTCTCTGCGAATGGGCCGTCGGTCACCAATCGCTTTCCTTCTCGCACTCGAATGCAAGCTGTTTCGGAGGTGGGATGGAGCGGAGCCGCACTTAAATACTTGCCGCTTGCGTGCAAATCGTTGGCGAGTTGCACCGACTCTCGAAGCAGCCCCAGCCGCTCAGCTTCGCTTCGTTTGTTGAATGTTTCTTCATCGTGATGGACCAGCAACATATATTTCATGGTTCTCACCTAGGCCTCCTGCACGCGCGATTGCGACTTATTCACAAACAGCTTGCCGCCAAGCCACGCACAAGGTAAAGCGGTGACCACGAGGGCGAGTGGATACCATCGAGGTCCAAATTCTGGTCCGCGATCCCATGTGCTTGCTGCGCCCGCGATGCTTAGCACGAGCCCAATCACGCCTAGTATCACCGCGTGCCGCATCGGACGATCGGGAGCGAATCGAGCCGTCAGGTATCCGCCGGCAATGGCGTAAACAATTCGGTAAGCGGTGGCTAGTACCCAAAGAGGCGTACTCATTGGCTGAAACCACGGCGGGTAAATGCCGGTCGCATGCATAACGATGTCGGTAGCGAGGGAGAGGATTACTATGAACAGGATGCCAGCCAGGATTGCGCCGATGCTTTTCAGAGCGCGATGGGGAACTGGTGGATCAATCATGTCTCTTCAGTTACCTTTCCAATTGAAGTGTAGCGAATAACCTTCACCACTAAGTCGAACGAGAAAGGGCAAGATCGACACCTCATTCTGATTTGAAAGAAGAGTGGGATACAACTGGGGAAAGCAATCCAGTGGGTTGACTCGTTAGGGAAATCACCGTGCAGGGGTAATGAATAGTAAAAAGAACGCGGATCAGAACGCGTCTTAGCGGCGTGGGGGGGCGCCGTTCGAACCCTTTGGCTCGCGGTACCAGCGGCTGCCTGATGCGTATTCTTTATCAGTCGGTCGAAGTCGCGTGAGTGATCGCTTGGGATCGATGTGCGCGCAGGCGACGTGAATGGCGCTTATCGCGGCCATCGGTGCAACATACGCATTTAGGAATGAAGGACTAACGACGGGCGCTAAGATATATGCGTCACAATAACGAGCGATCGGTGACGTATCGCTGTCGGTGATTCCGAATGTCGGCACACCTTGTTCTTTTGCCATGAGTGCCGCCTCAACTGTGTCTTTGAGACACTGTCCGAAGCTGATGGCGATCAGAAGATCCTTTTTCGTTAACACTTCGACCTTGTATTGCAGATTGCCAGTGCTTCCTCTTGGAGCTTCCGCGTCGAAACCTAGCGCGAGGAGTCCATAAGCCAGGTAGTAGGAAAGCGACGCAGCGAAGTCGAGACCGACGATGAGGATTCGTCTCGTGCGTTTGATCAACCGGGCCAATTCTACGAGTCTCTGCCGGTCGAGATCTGAGTTCAAGAGGTTAAGATTCGCGATCGCTTTTTCCAATGCATCGTCTATGTGATCGGTAACACTTCTTTTCTCTCGCGTCGCGGCCTTCAGCGCCGCATAAGGCGTAATACGTACGACAAAGTGTTGACGAAGATCAGCCGAGAAGTCGGCGAAGCTCGCATAACCAAGCACCTGTGTTGCACGTAGAATCGTCGTCGCGTCGACGTGGTAGCGTTTAGCTAATTCTCTGGAAGATAGGAAGCAGGTCTCATCAGCAGACGCGAGGATCGCCTTCATCAATTGTTCGCGACGCGGATTCAGCTTCGATCGCGATCGAGCCAACCGATCTTCAATTGAACTTGAGAGGTTGGTCCCGTTGCCTTTTGTCGCATCGCCAGCTGATTTCCGCGCCTTCTTCTGCAAGGGAACCTCGTCCTGTTTACCGCTTTGATCCGTTTGCTCGCTCGATCCGCTCGATCGACTGGGTCATCGAATTAATGTAGTCAATATCGACTTCAAATCCTATCCCCGGTCCGGGCGGCACTTCAACAGTTCCGTCTTTTGAAACGTTAACCTCCGGGGTAATTACATCCCGCGCGAAATAGCGCGAGCTTGCGGAGATGTCGCCGGGGAGCGAAAATCCCGGCAGACTCGCAAGAGCGATGTTGTGTGCTCGGCCGATACCTGATTCGAGCATGCCGCCACACCACACAGGAGTTTTGCGGTCATGGCATACATCGTGAATTCCGAGTGCCGCCGAGTAACCGCCAACTCTGCCAATTTTGATGTTTATGATCTGGCAGCTTCTCAAGTCGAGAGCTTGTTGAGCACGCTTAATTCCGGTGATGCTCTCATCGAGACAGAGTGCAGTCCTGATTTGGGATTGGAACTTTGCGTGATCAACCAGATCGTCATGGTCAAGTGGCTGTTCGATCATCAGCAATCGAAATTCATCCAACTGTTTCAGATGACTCTCGTCGGCAATGGTGTAGGCACTGTTAGCATCGACAGAGAGAACAATGTCAGCATGGCAGCGTCGCACCTGCCGCACGATGTCGATGTCCCATCCTGGTTTGATCTTGAGTTTAATTCGCTGATAGCCGAGCGACAGGTACCGATTGATGCGGTCTAACAGCCGATCGAAGGAAGCCTGAATGCCAAGACTGACGCCAACGTCAATACTGGATCGAGTGCCTCCGATGAGTTGCGACAGCGATTGACCTGTCGTTTGGCCAAGAAGGTCGAGATAGGCAAGCTCCAATCCTGCCTTAGCCATGTTGTGTCCGCGAAATGAAGCCAGACGCGCTGAAAGATCATTCAGATCGGTCAATGCCGTCGTCATCATCACGGGCGCCAGATAATCGCGAATAACATGGGTTGCAGTGCCTACGGTTTCATAGCTGTAATGTGGCTCTTCGGAAGCGACGACCTCACCCCACCCCGTTTTGCCATTCGCGGTGACGCTTACCAGAAATATGAGGCGGGAATCGATAGAGCCAAAGCTCGTTTCGAATGGTTCCTTGAGCTTCAAACGAACCGTGCGTAGCTCGAGCCTCTCAATTGCGAGCTCCGCCAGCTTAGTTTCGCAGGGTCTAACCGACATTTCGGATCGGCGTTGCATGGGCGGCGAAGATAACAAATAGAAATCGGCCTAGCAAGATCGTTTTGCAGCATGTGCGGCATTATTGACATTGTGCAGCAGTTGCTGTATACCGCATTCCAGTTCAGTTCAGTTTCAGTATTACCCCACTGTTAGCCGAGAGCCTTTCATGACGCGAAGCGATGTCGTGTAGTTGCCGTCATGCTTTTTCTGTAGGTCGCGATCTTTGCCACGTGAGGCAGGATGCAAGATTGATCCAGCATCCACGGTCACACAGTTCCACTTTCAGCTTGTTGCGATGATCGATTTCGTTAACGGAGCACACATCATGAAAACCACATGGACCATCCTTGGATTAACTTTAGTGTGTTTGCTTTTGAGTTTGCCTGCAGCGGCCCAGACAGCGTCAACCGGCGTGGTCTTAGGCACGGTTAATGATAGCTCTGGAGCATTCGTTGCTGGAGCTGAGGTGACCTTGACTGACGTCACGACGAACCGAGAGCGCACAACAACTACGAATGATGATGGACAGTACACATTCGTCGGCGTTCTGCCGGGAATCTACCGGCTGAGGGTTAGCGCAAAGGGATTCAGAGTCGCTTCGTTAAGCGGTGTGAACGTAGAGGTGAACAAGAGTCTCAGGGCCGACGTCGCGTTGGAGGTGGGCGACGTTAGCGAGACCGTTCAAGTGACGGCTGGTGTAGGCGTGGAATTGCAAACCACCGACGCGCAACTGGGCAATGTGCTGGATCAAAGAATCATGCGCAACCTTCCCACGACGCAACGCAATGCCACAGAGTTGCTTTCACTCCAGCCGGCAACGACTCCCGGGGGGTTTGGAAGCGGCGGCACCGTCTCAGGTGCGCGTAGCGATCAGAACACGCTCCTCCTCGACGGCATTGACGTCAGCGACAACCTTACCGGCGGGCAAGGCGTCGCTTTTACGCAAGCGCCCGTTGGTGTTGACGCCATTAGTGAGTATCGCGTGGTTGTCACCAATCCGAACGCGACCTTTGGGCGCTCTGCCGGCGGTCAAATCACACTAAGTAGTCCCCGAGGGTCGAACAGTCTGCACGGTGTAGCCTACTGGTACCACCAGAACGACAACCTTAACGCTAACACGTGGTCAAATAATCGCACGGGGGTGCGGAAGGGTGAGATGAAAGACAACCGTGCCGGATTCAGCCTCGGCGGACCCATCTGGCATGACAAAACGTTCTTCTGGGGCAATTACGAAGTGCGGCGCTTCCCGCGTCTGACCCCATTCACCAGAACCGTTCCGACAGCCTCAATGCGCACTGGCATACTAAGGTTTCAGGACGCAGCAGGAAACATTGTGAGTTACCCGCTGAGGACTTCAACACTTTGCGGAGCAGCCGGTACGAGCGCGTGCGACCCGCGCGGCCTGGGACTCAGCCCGACAGTGAACGCAATGTTTAATCTCATGCCCTCGGGCAACGATCCGACTCTCGGCGACGGCTTGAATACAACCGGCTTTCGCGGAAATGTCTCGGCGCCGTTCACCTTTGACACGGTAGCCGCACGCTTCGACCATAACATCACGAGCAAGTTGCAGTTCATGGCCCGCTATTCCTATCAACGCGATTTGCAGCCACAAATCGGCCAGTTGGATATTCGCGATACCTCAAACGTGGTCCCACTGCGTGCGCTCAATAGGCGGGGGGCCAGTGTCATCAGCGGTCTCGACTATCAGATCTCTCCAAACTGGTTCAATAGCTTTCGCTTCGGCTGGGTGCAGAACAAATCCGATTTGATCGGCACAGGACCCTCCGCAGTCGGCGCCCTGCTAGGACTGCCCGGCACCAACAGTTCCATCGGTCCGACGGGAGTGGATCTCTCGATCTTGAACGAAGCCATTGACGTGGCGGCGCAATCTGCTCGCACTCAGATTCTCAGCGACCGCAATATTCAGTTCTCAAATGCGACCACTTGGATCAAAGGGAAACATAACGTGAGATTTGGTGGAGAGTTTCGTTCGCTGCCGTTCCTTTTTGTGCACAATGATCAGGTCACGTTTCTAACTGGCCCAATTGTCGCATTGGATTCGGGCAGCTTTTTATCGATCCCCGCGACAAATCGCCCGCCCACCTGTGCCGGAGCGGTGACGACCAATTGTATACGCGCCGGAGATGTGGCGCGCTGGAATGACTTGTACGCTGTTGGCCTAGGATTGGTGGATAACGTAAGCATCGTGGGCGCCCGCGATGGCGGTTTGCAACCTTTGCCACTCGGAACGGACCTCATTTCCGATACCTCGATGCGTTACTACCAGTTTCACGTTGAAGACACGTGGCGTGTGCGACCCTCCCTGACGCTGACATACGGGCTGACATACAGCTGGCTGACGCCTCTCCAGGAAAAACTTGACCGCATCGCCTTGATCACGGATCTCAATACTGGAGAGGTTTTCTCGGCTGAAAGCTACCTTCGCAGAAAGGAAGAGGCGGCTCGGGCGGGCCAGGTGTTCAACCCCCGAATCGGAGTGCGGCCTTTGAACGACTCCGGTCGCGACAGCTTGTCTGACACCGACTACAGCAACCTCGGACCAAGAATAGCGGTGGCTTGGAGCCCTTCATTCAAAGATGGATTTATGGGCGGGCTATTCGGTCAGCGCACCGTACTGCGCGGGGGCTTCGGCGTCGTCCACGATCGTGTGAACACCATTTCTGTACTCCTGCCTGCAGCCTTCGGCATTGGCTTTGGCCAGGTTCTACAGACACCCGCACCATTGTGCAACGCAACTGGAACGCCTGGAGCGGGCTGTAATCCTGCTGCCGGCGCCGGAAATCGGGCGTTATCTGCATTCCGGGCAGGGGTGGACGGTAACATCCCCATTCCGGCGTTCACCGGAGGAACGTCTCCGATTGTTCCGGCAGACCTCTCCGGCGGCACATCTTTCGCAACCGATCCGAACAGGAAAATTGGGCGAAACTATCTGATCGACTTCACGATCCAGCGTGAAGTTCCTGCCAACATGGTGCTGGAGGTCGCATATATTGGTCGCTTGGGACGCAATCTTCCGCGCGGTGTCGACCTTGATGCCTCACCATACTTCTTTAAGGATTCAGCCAGTGGTCAAACTTTCGCGCAGGCGTACGATGCGGTGGCGTTACAGCTGCGTTCCGGCGTCGCCGCAGCGGCAGTGACCCCACAACCTTGGTTCGATAACCAATTGCCTGGACTGGGCGCCAATGTGCTAGCTGGAGGGTGTCGGCCGCCATTCGTAGCCGTAGCCATCACCAATCCGACGCAGTGTCTCGCCACGCTCCAAGGCAGCTTGTTTCAAACCAATAGCGTCAACAATTTGTTTTTGCAGATGAATATCCTGCGCGGCCACCCGTTGGGTCTGGGCTTGCCTCCGTACAACAATCTTCAATTACTGGCCATTTTGATGGCCACGCACGGAGGCGTCTCCAACTACCACGCAATGGTAGCGACTTTACGCAACCGTCCGTGGAAAGGGATGCAATTTGATATCAACTATACTCTCTCCAAATCATTGGACCAGGTCGGCGACGTCCAGAATAATTTGGCGCTGATCTCAACGGGCTTCGACCCCAATGTCGACTATGGTCCAGCCCAATCGGACCGGCGCCACGTAATCAACGCGATTTTCAATTATGACCTGCCATTCGGTTCAGGTCGGCGCTGGGCTAGTGGTGGCGGCGCGTTAAATAAAGTCGTCGGCGGCTGGTACATGTCGGGCATCTTCCGCACCTTTTCGGGCTTGCCTCTCTTTGTTGTGGACAACGCTGGGGTCTTCGGCGGATCGCTTTCAGGTCTGAACAATGGAGCTATCCCATTGGTTGATCCAGGCACCATCAACACTGGCGTCAATTCCGGCGTAGTTGGATCGGGTGGCGTAGGAACTGGTGGCAATCCAGCCGCCGGAGGAACGGGACTGAATCTATTTGCCAATCCGCAAAATGTCTTCAATTCCTTCCGCCGTATAGAACTAAGCCGCGACGGGCGCCAGGGTCGTGCATTTGCTTTTCGTGGTCCGTGGTTCTGGAACTTCGATTTTCGGCTAGCCAAGGAGACAAACATTACAGAACGAGTGAAATTTGAGTTGTCGTTCGACTTCTTCAACCTCTTCAATAATGTCAACTTCGCCACTCCATCGTTGAGTCTCAATAATCCTCAGCAATTTGGTGTGTTCACGAGCCAGGCCGCATTGCCTAACCGGCTTGACGGTGCTCGTGGAATTCAGGCTGGGATGCGAGTCTCGTTCTGACGCGGGTCAAAAGAACCGACGTGTGACGCAACCATGTTTTCGATTTGTCCCGTGCATTTTGAAGTTTCTATCTAGAACTAGTCTTTGCTAAGCAAGGGCTCCCGCAAAGGCGCAAAGGCGCAAAGTAGAATTCAGAGTCAAAGCGATGTTTGCCTTTGCGCGCTTCGTGCCTTTGCGGGAAATCTTCATCGGCGGATTAACATTGATTCTCGCGGAAGTAATTCCTCTCCTATTTATCGCCCTACTTTTCCTTTAGGAGGAGCCTTGCTTTGAAACTCATGATTCCTAATTGGCTTAATTGCGTGTTGCTTGTCTTGTCGCTCTCCGTCGCGCTGCCCACCATCGCCAACGCTAATGGCGTCGATATCAACAACACGAGACTGATTGCGCAACCTGCAATCAGCAAGACTCACATCGCGTTTGTTTATGCAGGAGACTTGTGGGCGGCTGACCTTAATGGCAAGAACGTGCGTCGCCTGACTGCAGATGAAGGCGTGCAATCGAATCCTGCTTTTTCGCCTGATGGATCGCTCGTCGCGTTTACCGCACAGTACGACGGCAACCTCGATGTTTACGTTGTCGCGGTAAACGGTGGAGTACCCGTTAGACTGACGTGGCATCCCGGACCCGACATCGTCCAGCAATTCACGCCTGATGGATCGGCGGTTATGTTTACATCGCCGCGAGCGGTATTTACCAATCGCTACACGCAGCTCTTTACCGTCGATGTGAAGGGTGGGGTTGAGACCCCGCTTAAGTTACCCAATGCTGCAAGCGCGACTTATTCGCCGGACGGATCGAAGCTCGCTTACAACCCAATCTACGAAGCATTCAACGAGTGGAAACACTATCGCGGCGGCACAAACTCAACAATCTGGCTCTTTAACCTCGGGGATAATTCCAGCGAAAAGATTCCGCAGCCTGCAAGCCGAGCTAACGACGCTGGGCCAATGTGGGTCGGTGACACGATATATTTTCGCTCGGATCGAAATGGTGAGTTCAATCTTTTTTCTTACAACCTGAAATCGAAAGTCATCAAGCAACTTACCGATCATAAAGATTTTCCCGTCATGGCTGCGTCGGCGAGCGACAACGCAATCATTTATGAACAGGCCGGTTACTTGCACAACTTTGATCTCAAGTCGGGCCGCGCGACGAAGTTGACGATCGGAGTCGCGGCGGATCTAGTCGAGACCCGTCCACGGTTTGTAAAAGGTGCGCGTTATGTTCGTCGTGCTTCCTTCTCACCAACCGGGGCGCGTGCCGCTTTCGAATTTCGTGGTGAGATCGTGACATTTCCCGCCGAGAAGGGAGACCCGCGAAACCTGACAAACAGCGTCGGCGCCCACGATCGGTCGCCTGCGTGGTCACCTGACGGGAAGTCCGTCGCTTACTTTTCCGATGAGTCGGGAGAATATGAACTGCACATTCGCAGTCAGGATGGGAAAGGCGACGTGCGCAAGATCAAGCTAACGGGTGCCGGCTTTTATGAGGACCCGGTATGGTCGCCTGACAGCCAGAAGATCTCTTTCGTCGACAATTCCTGGACTTTGTATTGGCTTGATCTTAAAACCGGTGTCGCGAAGAAGATCGGATCGGAATACCTTTATGGTCCAACGCGCGCGAAAACAATTCATCACGTCTGGGCACCAGATTCCAAGTGGCTGGCCTATACGCTCAACACCAAGGCCTACATTCAGAGTGTCTACGCATATTCGATCGAGCAAGACAAATCCTTCCCAATCACTGATGGGTTAAGCGAGGTTACAGAACCGACGTTTGATGAAAGCGGTAAGTACCTTTACTTTTTCGGATCGACAGATGCGGGTCCTGTCAAAGATTGGTTCGCGATGTCGAATGCAGACATGCGCCTCACTAAGTCGCTCTACCTCGTCGTGCTTCGCAAGAACTTACCAAATCCCTTAGCGAAAGAAAGTGACGAGGAGAAGGGTCTTCAAAAAGAGGAGAGGCCAAAAGATCCAACAACTCAGCCAAAAACGCCGGAGCCTTTTTCAATAGACTTCCAGGGGATCAACAATCGCATTCTGGCGATTCCACTGCCGACTCGGAACTATCGCAACTTGCAAGCAGGCGCCGCCGGTCAGTTCTACTACATTGAAAGCGACGACAATCCAACGCCTGGCGGTCCCGAGCGAGCAGCGCTCCATCAGTACGACCTGAATAAACGAAAGGACGATGTCTTCCTGCCGGGAGTTTCAGATTACATCGTCTCAGCCGACAAGAAGAAGATTCTTTTCAGAAACCAGAACGTGTGGTCAGTTGTTGCCGTTACGCCTAAGCCTCAACCCGGTACAGGCAGAATCAACGTAGACGACATCGAGGTGCGAATAGATCCAGTTGCTGAATGGAACCAGATCTTCAATGAAGCGTGGCGCATCAATCGCGACTACTTCTATGCACCTAATATGCATGGAGCTGACTGGAATGCAATGAGGGCGAAATATGCGCAGTTTCTGCCTCACGTTACAACTCGCGGCGATTTGAATCGAGTGATGCAGTGGCTGGGCAGTGAGCTGGCAGTCGGTCATCACCGCGTAGGTGGTGGCGATTCGAGATATCAACCGGCGAGTGTGCCTGGCGGATTACTGGGCGCCGACTACACGGTTGAGAATGGGCGTTACCGTTTCAAAAAAGTATACGGCGGACTTAATTGGAATCCGGAGCTGCGTTCCCCGCTGACTGAACCGGGAGTAGACGTGAAAGCGGGCGAATATCTGATCGCCGTGCGCGGACAGGATCTCAAACCACCCACAAACCTCTATAGCATGTTCGAGAACACCTCGGGCAAGATCATCGAGATCACCGTCGGTGCAAATCCTGATGGGACCGGCGCGCGCACTGTGCAAGTGGTGCCAATTGCTAATGAGGGCGCGCTACGCAACCGTGATTGGATTGAAGGTAACCTGCGGAGAGTTGACGAAGCGACCGGTGGCCGCGTGGCGTACGTCTACGTTCCCAACACAAGCACGCTGGGCCATACTTACTTTAAACGCTATTTCTATCCCCAGTCTTACAAAGAAGCGATCATCGTTGACGAACGATTCAATGGCGGCGGCCAGCTTGCCGACTATTACATCGACATTCTACGCCGGCCTCAAAGCGCTTACTGGGCCATGCGTTACGGAGCCGATCTAAAAACTCCGGCTGCCTCGATTCAGGGTCCGAAGGTAATGTTAATTGATGAGACGGCGGGTTCGGGCGGCGACTTTCTACCGTGGCTGTGGAGCAAGCTCCAAATCGGCAAACTAGTGGGCAAGCGTACCTGGGGCGGATTGGTAGGCACTCTCGGCTTCCCTGTTTTGATGGATGGTGGTGTTATTACAGCACCCAATCTGGCGATCTGGACAGAGGACGGCTTCGTGGTTGAGAACGTCGGCGTGCCACCGGATATCGAAGTAGAACAAACACCGGCCGATGTGATCAACGGTCGCGATCCGCAACTCGAGAGAGCGATCCAGGTGGTGATGGATGAACTGAAAAAGAGTCCGCCGCAACAACCAAAACGACCACCATTTCCCATAAGGACCAAGAACTAAAACAAGAACACCTATGAGGAAACTTTTTTCAATAGCCACAGTCGTCGTTTTCCTGGTTCTGTTCTCTTCGGGGGCGGCGTTAGCAGATGTACGGTTCGAAGTGTCGTATGACAAGGCAGTTGGCTCAGGGCCGATCACCGGAAGGATAATTCTCTTTATCACGCGCTCTGATAGGCCAGAACCGCGTCTACAGATTGGACCAAACTCAACTCCGATTTTTGGAGTGGATGTCGAAGGTCTTGAACCGGGCAGAGCAGTCACTATAGATCAAAGTACATTTGGACATCCGGTTGATAATCTCTCCCAGTTGCCGGCGGGCGATTACTACGTTCAGGCGATGCTGAACGTCTATTCAAAATGCGAGCGTAGCGACGGTCGCACGCTATGGGTGCACTGGGACATGCGCGGCCGCTTCTTCAACGCGTCGCCCGGTAATCTTTATAGTGATGTGCAGAAAGTCCGACTCGATCCCGCAGCTGGGTACAAGGTCAGCGTTCTCCTCAACAAGGTAATCCCAGAGACGGATCCGCCAAAAGACACAAATTGGATCAAGCGCATTCAGATCAAGAGTGAATTGTTGAGCAAGTTCTGGGGTTATCCTGTTTATCTCGGCGCGACCGTTGTTCTCCCAAAAGGCTACGACGAGAACCCGAATGTTCGTTACCCCGCTGTTTATGCTCAGGGATACCTGGGCGCCCCGGCTTTTTATTTCAACGAAGATCCGAACAGCGCAAAGCAACAGGAAGGCTTGCGAACGTCCTCGAATGTTCAGCCGGGTTACGAGTTTTTTCAGGAATGGACGTCAGACAAGTTTCCGCGCTTCCTGCTTGTAACGTTTGTTGAGCCGAGTCCGTTTTTTCCTGACGGATACGGAGTGAACTCAGTCAACAATGGACCATATGGCGATGCCCTCACCCAAGAACTAATTCCGGCTGTCGAAAAACAGTTCCGTGCAATCGCGAAATCGTACGCGCGATTATTGGAAGGCGCATCCACCGGAGGCTGGGGGTCGTTGTCGCTACAGTTAAAGTATCCGGATTTTTTCGGCGGTGCTTGGGTGTTCAATCCTGATCCGATCGATTTTCGTCGTTATCTGCTGGTGAACATCTACGAAGACGACAATGCCTTCACAGCTCCGGGCCGTTCATGGATTCCAGCGGAAAGGCCAATGCGTCGCTCAGTCGAAGGACAAGTCAACCTGACAGTGAGGCAGGTCAGCCAATTTGAGGCTGTGCTGGGAAGCAAAGGACGAAGCGGTTATCAGTTCAACGCCTGGGAAGCTGTCTATGGACCCGTCGGTGATGATGGTTATCCGCGTCCTCTCTGGGATCCACGCACCGGAAAGATCGATCGGCAAGTCGCATTGTATATGCGCGACAACGGTTACGACCTTCGTTACTTTGCAGAAAAGAACTGGCCAACTCTCGGGCCTAAGCTCGCAGGCAAACTGCACTTCATCTCTGGAGACATGGATAATTTCTATCTGAATCTCGCAGTCTACCTGTTTGACGAATTTACTAAGAAGACGAGCAATCCCAAGAGTGATGCGACATTTGAATACGGCCGCCCTTTAAAAGGGCACTCGTGGCACGCCAAGAATTTTGCAGACATGCTGCGCGATATGGCCGAGCAGGTTAAGAAAAATACGCCGGTTGGGGATAGTCGAACCTGGTCCGAATATTGATGATTGTTGATTTTTGATTGAATGATTATTGGTTGCCGAGCGTAATCATGAAATCCTGGAAGCAGTCAAACATCATCAATCAACAATCAACAATCATCAATCAAAGAGGAAGGATCCCATGGATAAAAAACTGCAAAGGGATGTGCTGTTCTTGAAGGTTTATTCGATCGCTATCACTCTAGTGTTGGGAGTGATTGCGTTCACGACTGTCAGTCAGGCAAATCAAAATCAAAAGCAGAAGTTTGATGAGATAGATGTTGAGCGGATCAACATCGTCGAAAAAGACGGCAAGCTAAAGATGGTCATCTCCAACGCCGAACGTCAGCATCCTGGCGTCATTGACGGACAGACGATGGCGAGGAAGAGGCCACCGGGAATGCTCTTCTTTAACGAGAAGGGCGACGAGTGTGGCGGGCTGAGTTTTGACGGCAATCAAAGAGATGGCAAAGGAAACGCAAGCGCTCTGTTGGCTTTCGATCGATTTCGGCAGGATCAAACCGTCGCCCTTACTTACTCGGAAGGTAATGGGCAATATTCCACTGGTCTCCGTGTTTGGGACAGACCAGAGAGTTCGATAGGTTCATTGATAACGCAACTGACTGAGATACAGAAGATGGCTGATGGGCCAGAGAAGACGGCGGCGATGCAGAAGCTCAGAGAATCGCCCGCCGCACAGGCAGCAGAACGCGTCATGGTGGGCAGAGATCGTGAACAGTCGGCAATAGTTCGACTTTCCGACGCGAAAGGACGGCCTCGGCTTAAACTTTCCGTGGATGTTGCCGGCGTACCGAAACTGGAGTTCTTCGATGATACCGGCAAGGTCATCTATAGCTTGCCGCAGGCAACTACCGACAAGAAATAGATCGAAACCATGATCAGGAAATTCTCTCTTCTTGTTTTCTTAGTTCTCCCAATTCTTGCTCAGACACCGGCGAAAACCGCTGAAGGCACATGGCAGGGAACGGTCGACGTTGGACAGAAGTTACGACTGGCTCTGACACTCTCGAAGAATCCTGACGGAACATACTCAGGACGAGCAGACAGTCTCGATCAAGGCACCACGCTTCCCATTGATGTTGTTACGGTGAATGGAGATTTGGTTCGGTTGGAATTCAAAACAGTTGATGCTGTTTTTGAAGGTAAGCTGAATGCAGACAGCTCTGAATTGACAGGACAGCTCTCGCAACGCGGCGCAGTTCTTCCGTTAACTTTTAAACGCGCTCCCGCAGCATCTCCCGCAGCGTCTCCCCAGACACCTGCACGTCCACAGCGTCCGATTGATGTTCCAATAGATGCGACAATCCCAACACCACCAGTGCTTTTCAAAGGTGGTGGCAAGACACACGTTGTTTATGAACTTCACGTCACGAACTTCAGTCGTGGCCCGTCGGTTTTAACTCGGATTGAAGTGATCGCTCCTGGAAAAGAGAAGCCGCTCGCTTCCTACAGTGGAGAGGAACTTGCGGCGCGCGTCGTTAGACCAGGTATTGTTGCGACGACAACAGATGAGAAGCTGAAGCTGGGAGCAGGTCTTCGACTCGTTACGCTCATGTGGCTGACGGTCGACGTTGCGACAGATGCTCCCTCCGCGATTCAACATCGTCTCAGTTTCAAAGTCGGCGATTATCCGGAAGAGCTTTCGGTCGTTACGGCGCGCTCATCCGTAGTAAATAATCCACTGGTGATTAGCCCACCGTTGCGAGGAAGCGAGTGGTTGGCCGGCAACGGACCGGCGAATACGTCAGCCCACAGGCGCGCGATGATTCCTGTTGGCGGCCGCGCTCACATCGCGCAAAGGTTTGCGATCGACTTCCTTCAACTTAACCCCGACGGGCGGAGCTTTGCGGGCGACCAGAAAGACAACAAGTCCTATCGTTGCTACGGTGCGGAAGCATTGGCGGTGGCAGACGGCGTAGTTGTCGCAACGAAAGATGGCATTCCGGAAAATGTTCCTGGGCCAACATCGCGAGCTGTTCCAATCACCCTCGAAACTGTTGGTGGTAATCACATCATCCTGGATTTAGGTGATGGTCGTTTCGCCTTTTACGCGCACCTGCAACCGGGTAGTCTTCGTGTAAAAATCGGCGATAGAGTTCGTCGCGGTCAGGTGCTCGCGCTAGTGGGAAACTCCGGAAACTCGACTGAGCCGCATCTGCATTTTCATATTAGCGATGCCAACTCGCCGCTGGGTTCGGAAGGTCTGCCGTACGCGTTTTCATCATTTGAAGTCCAAGGGAAAGGCTGGGGCTGGAAACCAACTGTGCCGGCTTCTTCGGCTGAGAAACGTCAAACCGAGATGCCACTAGAATTGGAAGTGATTCGGTTTCCTTGAACTATTCAGAACAGCGACGATTTTGAAACGCACTTCTCATTCACCCCAGGCTTCAGCCTGGGGTTAGAGCCACTTAAGAGGGTGTTAACCGTTTCAACGGTTTTGAGAGTTGATGCGACTCGTGGGATTGCGGAAACCGTTAAAACGGTTGACGAGATTTGCAGGCGCTGATCCCCAGGCTAAAGCCTGGGGAGAATGAGAGGTTGTTCTCTTAGAATCTGGCGAAGCAGTCACTTCGCTCTTGTTCTGAACCGATGACAATGAACCACAACAAGACTCTGATCAGTCGGCGTGATCTTCTCAAGCGTTCGGTGATGGCCAGCGCGGCGATCGCTGTCGCACCAATGATCAATCGCCGGCGGTTTCGTCTGTTCGCACACATTGCAACTGAATACTCGACGCGTGCAATCGACTTGATGAAGCGCGCAACCGTAATCGATATGCTCAGTCCGTTTCTGATCGGCTCGCGCGGCAATAAGTGGTTTTCAAATCCTGACAGTTTCACTGCTGCGGATCTTCAGAGGTACATAGACTCGGGAATCAATGTCTTCCACATTGCAGTGGGTACCGGTGGACGCGACGCGTATCTCGGAACGCTCCGTTTCATCTCTTCGTGGAATGGATTCATCGCCAATCATGACCAGACGCTAATGCGTGTTGATAGCGTCGCTGACCTTGAGCGAGTAAAGTCGTCAGGGAAAGTCGGCGTCCTCCTCGGTGTACAAAACTCTGAGCACTTTCAAAGTGTGGATGATGTCAACTTCTTTCACGGTCTGGGCCAGCGCGTATCCCAACTCACTTACAACACCCGTAATCTAATCGGTAATGGTTCCACGGAGAGGCGCGACGAGGGGTTAAGTGATTTCGGCGTGTCGATTGTCGAGCGTATGAACAAAGTTGGCATGGTGGTCGATGTTTCTCACTGTGGCGATCGCACGACCCTCGACGCTTTCGAAGTGTCCAAAAAGCCGGTCCTGATCACGCACTCGAATTGTCGTGCACTTGTACCCGGCCATCCTCGTCTAAAAACGGACGAAGCGATTAAGAAGATGGCAGCGAGTGGCGGTGTCATGGGAATCACCGGGGTGCGAATGTTTGTGAAAGCTGAAGAACCGACCACGATCGAACATGTGTTGGATCATTTCGATCACGTCGCGAAGCTTGTTGGAGTGGAGCATCTCGGAATCGGGAGTGATATGGATCTGGATGGATATGACGATCTGCCTCCTGAAGAGAACAAACGACTGCGCGCAAGCTACAAAGACAGCTATGGGTTTCGAGAAAAGATTGATATCGAGGGTTTGGATCATCCGAAGCGAGTGTTTGATCTGACTGAGGGATTGATTCGACGAAAATATAAGGATCAAGACATTGAATTGATTCTGGGTGGAAACTTCAAACGAGTGCTCGCCCAGATCTGGACCGTCTCGTAATTTGTAGGGCGCCCAGCTTTCCCTCAAAAATCGATTTCGGTGTAACGAGTTTCGTGTTTGGTTCGAGTGACTTCGTGGATCGTTCCGTTTGTCCAGAAAAACAAGGGACGATCCACGAAGTCACATGAACCAACACGAACCAAAATAATTCCGACTCGCGCCAGGTGTGACTTTTGACGCAAAGCCGGATTGCCCATGCAAAAACGCTGGTTATGAAAAAGACGATTAGCTCCGTTCTTGTCCTTCTTTTTGCGACGTCAATTTGGTGTCAGGTTCCAACTCTGCCAGCTCCGAAACAAGAGACCAAGCCGATATCTGTCGAGCAGCCTGCCTCGGGCGTGCATGAATTGACTGCCACAGACCTAGAAGCATTTCTAGATGGGATTTTGCCGCTACAACTAAAGGGCGATGACATCGCAGGCGCGACAGTCGCGGTCGTTAAGGATGGGAAGGTCCTTTTTGCACGCGGGTATGGCTTTGCGGACGTTAAGCAGAAGCGACCTGTATCTGCGGAAGAGACTTTATTCCGGCCAGGCTCCGTGTCGAAGTTATTCACCTGGACTGCGGTGATGCAGTTGTTCGAAAAAGGAATGCTCGACCTGGACCGTGATGTCAATGAGTATCTTGACTTCAAAATTCCGGAGGCCTTTGGGAAGTCAATCACACTGAAAAACATAATGACTCACACATCCGGATTCGAGGAGCAAGTCAAAGATTTGTTTTCGGCCGAGGGTGCGCCACCTCCACTCGGTGAATATCTGAAGACACACCTGCCACGTAGAATCTTTGCTCCCGGCACCGTTCCGGCTTACTCAAACTACGCTACCTCAGTGGCCGGCTATATTGTCGAGCGCGTATCTGGTCGACCGTTTAATGAGTACATTGATGAGAACATCTTTAAGCCGCTTGGCATGGCTCGCTCGACGTTCAACCAGCCACTGCCGTCGAACCTTGCCGGGTTGATGTCCAGTGGATACAGATCGGCGTCTGACGACGCAAAAGAGTTTGAGGTTGTTAATGTTCCACCCGCAGGTAGTCTCAGCACCACGGCAACTGATTTAGCCCGCTTCATCATTGCGCATTTGCAGAACGGACAGTTTGGCGAGGTCCGTATCCTCAAGCCGGAGACCGTGCGCCTCATGCACGACACGCGACTCTTTGCGCTGGATGATGCTGCGAATGCGATGGCCTATGGCTTTTATGAAGAATCGCGGAACGGACATCGCATTATTGGCCACGCCGGAGACACTCAATACTTTCATAGCGATCTGCACCTTATCGAGGACGCGGGTGTAGGCTTCTTTGTTTCGTATAACAGTGCTGGAAGAGGGGGGATCTCCCCGAGAACAGTTCTCTGGGAGGCCTTTCTCGATCGTTACTTTCCCAAGCCTCAACCATCGGAACCGACTTTAGGCAGCGCAGCGCAGGACGCCAAAACAGTAAGCGGTAAATACATGTTAAGTCGTCGCAGCGATTCGTCGTTCCTCAGAACCGCATCACTCGTTGGCCAGTTAACCGTAGTACCAGTCGAAAACGGATCGATTGAAGTCGTTGAATTGTCGGGCGCAAATGGGCAGCCTAAGCGCTGGCGAGAAGTGAAGTCGATGACGTTTCTCGAAGAAAACGGTTGGGACAAACTTGTCTTCAAACCGGATGCGAGTGGCCGCATGCAAATGATTCTGCCTTATCCGTTTTTCATAGGCCAACGTGTCGGCCTTTTCGAGAACGGCAAAATTCTTACGCCCGTGATCGTAGTTTCACTTGCGATCATGCTGCTCACTTTGGTGCTGTGGCCGATTGCGTGGTTCGTGAGGAGGCACTTCGGTCACAGGCTCGATCTAACTTGGGGAGAGTGGTTGCTTCGACTCTTCGTGCGAGTCGATTTCATACTGATCTTACTATTCGCGATATCCATCGTTGGGCTTGTTACTTATGGACTTGAGCACCTCTGGGTTTTCAGCGACCGTGGAAATCGTTACTTCAGGCTGATTCAGATAATCGGAATCGTTGGCGCAGCCGGAACGTTGCTCGTACTCTTCAACGCCATACAAGCCTGGACCAGTAAGCGCAAGAGAATCTGGGGCAAGCTCCAGGCAACAATATTCGCACTAGCGTGCCTGGGTTTTCTCTGGTTCGCCTTCGCCGGAAATTTGCTACGTTTCAGCTCGAACTATTGATTTGGAGTGCGGTGGCTGGCACCGCTTTGTTACGCGGCGACCCGTCCGCAGCAGAATGAAAGCGGTGCCAGGTAACCGCACTCCAAACACGATACATGACTACCTTACCGCGCACACTTGCTTTACGAGACGT
>DATIBJ010000089.1:0-33826 GCA_035457565.1 Pyrinomonadaceae bacterium
GTGTTAACCGGCGCGTCGTTCACCGCATTGATGGTGATGCCGCGCGTGGCCGGCGCACTCGTGCTGCTGCCGTCATCGGCGATGAAGGTCACCGTGCGTGACGCAGTCGGATTGTCGCTGCTGTTCTGATACGTCACTGAACGCAGCGCTGTCTGGTAGTTAGCAACCGAAGACGAACCGGTAAGCGTTAGCACGCCAGTACCGCTGTTGTAGTTACCAGTGATGCCGAGCTGAGTCGTGAACGCGAGCGTATCCTGGCCACTTACAAAGCCGGAGGTAATCGCGACAGTTGCTCCAACCAGGTTTGCACTGTCGCCATCGGTGACCGTCAGACCCGGATCGATGGCGGTTGCCGGATCATTCTCCGTGTAAGAGAGATTGCCCGCGGTTGTGGTGACAACCGGAGCATCGTTCGCAGCGTTAACTGTAATGTTGACCGTGTCTGTGTCGGTCAACGGACCACCCGTTCCGGTGTTGCCCTGATCGTCTGAGACGATCTGGAGTGAAGCCGCACCGTTGAAGTCTGTCGTCGGGTTGAACGACATGCCATTGAGCGCCGTGTTCACAGCTGTCAGTGTGCCCGTGAACATCATCGTGGCGTCGGCAGTGCCGTCGCCGGTGATGAACGAGAGTCCGGCCGTAGTGCTGAGGGTCAGCGTGCCGTTCGTTGCCGTCAAGGTAATCTTGATCGGATTCGAACCAGCATCTACATCCGCGACGGAAATCTGGTTGGCATTGCCGCTCGAAAACACCTTGGGCGTGTCTTCGGTCGTGCTCTGCGGTCCAGGCACCGTATTCACGGGTCCATCGTTCACGGCGGTGACGTTAATCGTCATCGTGTTCGGCGTCGGATCGAGATCTGTGCCGCCGCCGGCATCCTGCACCTGGAAGGTGAAGGACGTGTACGGAGTGCCGTTGCCATCAAGAGCCGGCGTGAATTTCAGCAGACCGGCGTTAATGTCGGCGACCGAGATAAAGTCGCCGGCGTTGACTGGGACGTTGTTATTCGTCAAAGTTCCGAGACCCGGTAGCGTAGTGATCTTCACCGCCAGGAACGTGTTGGGCGGTGTGTCGTTTGGATCGGTGAACCCAAAATCAGCCGCTGTAAACGTGTAAGCGGTGTCCTCAGCCGTACTCACCGTGTTGTCAGTTCCTGACGGCGGATCGTTAGTCGCGTTCACCGTCAGATCAAAGGTATCTGTTGCCGTGCGACCATTGGTCGCGGTTACGGTAACCGTGATCGTGGTGGTGCCGCTCTCGTTTGCAGCAGGAGTGATTTGCAGATTACGCGAGCCACCAGATCCGCTAATGATCAAGTTAGCATTCGGTACCAGCGTGGTATTGGAAGACGTCGCTGCGACCGTAGCGATCAACGAACCCGTATCGTCACCGAGGTTGAAGGTGACGTTCTTGACCGTGTCTTCGTTGGTTGTCTGATTAGCAATGTCTTCAATCGACGGATGCAACTCAAACGCGCCGATATCGACTGTCTGAATGACATTAGCGTCCGCTGAGTCAGCAGTACGTGGGAAGCCCACGCCGCGCTGATCCACAGGCAGAGTTTCCGCCGTGTTTGCGTCGCCGTCGAGGTCAAAGGTGTCCGCCGGCAAGTTCGCATTACCGCCCGTTTCAACCGCCGGACTCGTCGACAATAACGCGTGTGTGAACGTTGTACCGCCGTTGTTGGCGAGTGGTCCAATACCGGGGGTGGCCACGCCAACCTGGTTGTTGTTGACGCCATCAGTCAGACCTCCAGCGCCACCGGTGCCGATCAAGTTAAACGAACTCGCAGCGTCGACAGTACCGCTGATGTCGTCAGCAGCGTCCGTCGTGCCGTCTTCGTTGAAGTTGCCAGCAACAATTGTGTTCTTAAGTGTGGTTGTTCCTGCTTGCGCACGAATACCACCACCATCGCCGGCACTGTTGTTATCGGAGTCGGCGACGTTGTTTGTGATAGTGCTGTTGATCGAGGTCGCTGTTCCGCCCAGCACAATGACGCCACCGCCGCTGCCGGCCGCAGTGTTGCCGCTGATCGTTGTGTTGATGAGCGTCAAGCTTGTGCCGGTTGCGGTGGTACTGATCGCGCCACCGTCATTTGTTGCTGCGTTGCCGGTCAGAGTTGAATTGACGACAGTAAGCGACCCGTCATTAACGATCGCGCCGCCGTCAGTCGCGCTGCCACCGGTAAGAGTCAGACCGATGATGGCCGCGGTCTTGCCGGAGTTGATATTGAACACACGACCCGCGTTGTTGCCGCTTATCGTGATGCTCTCTCCACTGTTGTTGTTAATGGTGACGTTCTTGGCCACCGCCAACTCACCAGTAGTTAAGGTGATGGTGTGTGGACCAGCTCCTGCGATGTTGAATGTGATCGTTGTGCCAGCGCACACGTTCGCCAGGGCCTCGCGCAGCGTGCCGGCGCCACTGTCTGCGTTGCTGGTAACGATGGGATTCGGAGTGCAAGCATTAACGACTTGCGCCACGATGTTGCTCTGCGATGAATCGAAGTTCCCATCACCGGAGTAATCAGCGCGGATGTTGTGTGTGCCTGACGTCAGGGTCGAGGTCTGACATTGGGCAGACCCTGCACTAAGTGCGACGTCGTTGCAGACGACAGCGTTGCCGTTTGACGTGTCAATGAAATCCACGGTGCCGGTGGGATCGACTGAGCCCTGTACCGGAGTCTCGCTGACAGTCGCAGTGAACGTCACCAGGTCACCGAAGTTGGAGGGGTTCAGGTCTGAAACCAGATTCGTCGAGGTATTGAACAGATCGATCGGTGTATCGGTCGGATCTGCTGCTCCACCTGCCGCTGTATCGTCAGTCAGCACGTTAGAGAAATTGCTTCCCGATACCGTGCCCTGGTTACTGACGCGCGCCGGATTGAGCAAGGTCAAATTCGGCGGATTGTTCACCGTCACACGGAAAGTAATGGTCACACTGTCACCCGGCGCAAGTGTGCCGATGTTGACGTTGACAGTTTCACCAGAAAAGATCATAGGCAAGACACGAGTGCTACGCGCGTGATTGCTAAGCACCTTCTTCACGCCTTTGACTTCGGTCTTCTGAGTTCGAAGGCTTGACGCTGTTGAATTCTCTGTTCTGAGTTGCGCGGTTTGGACCGCGGTGGAGACCGGCTGCGCAGAATCAGCTATTGATGTGTTGCTGCTTGCGTAAGCCGTCGGTTCGACTAGCGAGTGAACGGCTGTAGCGAAGCGAGCTAGTCCGTCCATCGCGCGTGCGAGCATCGAGGGCTGCGTCGAATTCGCTGGCTGACTCGCAATGACGTCTGATGAAACGGCCGAAGTTGCGGGTGCAGCTGCTGGCTGCGTTGGCGGAGCCACACTTCCGGCATCCGTGGAGTTGCTAGCCAGAGAACTCGATATTGAGAAGTCACCAGGAGTATCAACGGCCAGGCATACGCCTCCTGGAGGTGCGAGCGGACCGACTGCCGTGGCGGTAAGGCTGGCGATGACTTCTGCAGCGCCCGGCGTATTACCCCTGCTGGTCCATGTGGCTTCCGTGTCCTGAGTTGCGGTGCCAGCTTCTACGAATCCTTCAAGAAACAGCCGGTTCGTGTTTGAGAGATCACTTATACGGACCCGAAACGCGCGGGCAGCACCGTTCCCATGAGCGGTGTTATTAGCGACGTCACCGCACGTGACGACCGACTCGCCTGCCGTTGAAGACCCGGAGATGAGGTTAATGTCCGCAATGCCGGTGTTTTCGACAGTAACGTTGTTGTTTGTGATCGTGGCATCCACACGCGCCGTTTGGAAGCGCGACTGCACATCGATTGCGGTGTCCTCAGTCCCGTTGACATTCGAGACCGTGTTGCCGTTGATCTCAACGATCATGTCACTCGTCTCCTGAGCAACAAGGCGGACGGGGATACCAGGACCTCCGAGCACTTCGATGTCAGCGTTGTTGTTGACACGTCCTTCCATGTGGCTATCCAGGAAGGAGGTGATGTTTACCGCTGCGCCGCCGCGGCTCTGGATGGTCGGGTTGTTGAGGATGTTGAAGTTCATCGTCGCGGTGTCGTCGGTGTTGATGTCGATACCGGTTCCGATGTCGGTTTGCGAGTCTAGCGTGGAGCCAGTGATGTCAAGGTTGATGATCGTGTCGTCCTGCGCGAAGACCTGGATGGACTGAGTGCGTAGCCGCAGGAACGAGCTATTGGTAACGTTAATAGTCGCTGTAGGCTGGCCGGCGGCGACGCTGAAGCTGCGGAATTGTAAGCCGCCCTCACCGTTGGTATTAACCGGGCCTCCGGAAAACTGCGTTTGCGAGTCGCGGAACGTTGAGCTGGTGATAGCCAGATTGACGCTCGTGTCGGTATTGGTAACAGCGAACGCGTCGGTCTCAGAGAAGCGAATTTCCGTATTGTTGACGGTGGCGATGCCCGAGAGATTTTGCGCCTCAATGCCGCTCTCGTGTACTTCGTTACCTGCGCCGTCAACTAGACTGTTATCAAACTTGAAATTCGCGACGTTAAGTGCCGTTACGCCGTTCTCAACCATCGTACCTGTAAGGTTGAGATTGTCGAAAGTAGCGAGCGTCGTCACTCCGTTGAGGTAAATGGCCCCGTTGCAACCAGAGATAGTCAGATCGTCGCATGCGCCCGCGGATCCTCCATCAACCGACGAGTTCGCGTTCGTGAAATTCATGTTTTTTAGCAGGATCGATTCTGCCGTCTGAATGTCAGCACCCCGAGTGGTCGTGTTCTGGATTGTGCCGCCAGAGCCATCAGTTGTGCCGGTGCCGTTGACGCGGAAACCTCCAGGGCTGCCGGTGGCTGAGGTATTCAGGATAATGAGACCCTTCGCGCCGCCGTTTGCGGAGAGCGAGGTTAATTGGACATTCAAGGGAGTACGCGTCGCTGAACTTGTGCCGGCAATGTTGATGGCCGCCGCACCAGCAGAGTTAACCTCACCGGTGGTAGTTGTGATTGCGCCCGTGGTGGTCGTTGAGTGGATGCCTTCCGCTGTCCCCGTCGTGAAGATGCTGGCTGTGCCCAGGTTTTTCGCACCTGAACCGCCCGCGATCGTTACGGCCTGCGCGGTCATTCGGTTTCCGCTGGTGCCGAGATTAAGAGTTGTGAAAGTGACGCTGCCCGAAGCGTTATTGATGTTGACGCCTGTGTTGCTGACACCTCCGGCCGTTGATGCGGCGGTGACGGAGTTGATCGAAATGGAACCGCCCGTCGTGCCGTCGATGTTTACAGTACGCTGACCAGCTGTGTTGTCGGTGATTGAACCACTGTAGGTTACGGTTGGATTGCCAGGTGAACTAGCAACGTTGAACGCAGTACCAGTTGGACTAGTGATCGTCGATGAGGCGGAAAAGTTAAAAGTGCCACCTGAGCCATTTAGAATGTCGATGCCAGCATCGCCGCCATTCAGCGTATTAGTGCCGTTGAAATTGTAAGTGCCGTCGGCGTTGTCGAATTGAAACCCGGTGCCCGCTGAGGCTGATAGCGTTCCACTGAAGGTTATCGTTCCCCCGCTATGGCCTCCAATAATCGATACGAGCGAACCATTATTAGACTTAGTCACATTACCCGGGTACGTGAAACTTACACTGCCCCCACTTACGTTCACGGCCGAAAAGGCGACGGCACTGCCGGACAAACCGGTGCCACCCGAAGCTATGCCGAGGGTGCCAGTTACGCCGGCGAGGTTGAGGTTCGTCTCCGCAGAGCTAGTGGACTCCAGCGTCCCGAAAGAAACGTTGCTGCCGAAGGCGCCGCTAATAGTCACTTTCAGGGCGCCACCAGTTCCGGTGAGGTTTACGTTGTTGATGATCGGTGACCCCACGGCCGTGCCGTTAATCTTGAAGAAGCCCGGAGTGTTGCCGACGTTCAACCCGCGAACCGTGTTGTCAGTAGACAGATCAACGCCATTGCCGCCAGTCGTCACAATGTTTGGGGCGGCGGTTGTCCCGCTTGCAAAGGTTGTGTAGGCGGAACTGCTGTTGGCGTCGGCAGTGAATACCGTGTTGAATTGAACTGCGTTGCCGATCAGTTTTTGCTGGGCACGAAGATTGACTCCATCTGTCTCTGTGTAAGTGCCGGTTCCGAGGCGGAGTGAGATGAAGTCACCGTTCTTTGGATCCGGGACCGCACCCGATCCGGCATTCGCGGTATTGAAAGAAGCAATCGATGTAAATGGATTCGAGAACGTACCGAGATTCAGTCCGCCAGCGTTGTTGCTAATGAACCAGACCATCTGGGTGATGTTGATAGTGACAGTAGCAGTGTCGGTCTTGGTTCCATCGCTTATTTCATAAGTGAACGTGTCAACGCCCGGGGAGCCCGTGAATCCGGGCGGTGGTTCATACGTGAAGCTGCCGTTGCTACTGAGTGTTACTTTCCCCTTTACACCACCGCGACCCGTCGCGGTTGTATCAGTTGCGACGCCGACGTTGGCGCCCGCTCCTTGCACTTTCGTAACAGTAAGTCCCGAGTTATTCCCGGTGTCAGGATCTCGATCATTAGTGAGGACTCCTGGCGCGGCCAGGGAGATTTGGATGTTGCCGCTTGCCGAGTAGGTATCGTTAAGCGCGATTGGTTGCGAGCTAACTGAACCTCCAACGAGAGTCGTATGTGCGTCGATCGTGTCGTTGAAGACGACGTCGTTCGCGTCCGTGGCTCCGCCTCCATTGTTAATCTGGATCGTGTACTCAATCGTATCCCCCGGGTCCGCAACAGTGTCACCGTCACCGTCGACCACTAGTGCATCTGTTTTGGTCGCAGTGATCGCAGGCACCACGAACGGGGCCGGCGCAGGCGCGGGAACGGCCGCATACAGATTGACGCTTTGCTGCGCGGTTGCGTTTGGTGGTACCGAGTTGTGATCCGCAACCGCTGATGCGTCGCGTTCTCCCGGCGACATGGCAGTCGCAATCGGAATAAATGGCGTTGTGATGATTGCGAAGGTCAGTAAACAGGCGATGAATACATGAAGGTTACGCCTGCAGAGGTAGAGCGAGAGTTGGGATTTCATTGGATTCTCCTACGGTTTGTTAGCAAGCCCACGAAACGGGCGGAGGTTCCTGTGGGAGTCAAGCTTCAACGATTGAGTAACCGAGATTATGGTGATTGCAAGGAACTCCCCGGGTCATACTGACCTGGGAAAGTCTGCCATTTGCGTTGCGTATGATCCTACTGATGAGTGGCGGCCAGACGTGGCCGCCATTCTACAGCAGGACAGACTCTAATAGATCGGTTTTTTACCGTCTATTACCGCACGTAACTGACTGTACGACCAAAACTCTTAAGGTCGTTGGGGGAAGATTCCTTGTAGCGCGATACAAAAATTCAACGTTAAATACGGCTGCATATTGTTATGCGGAAGGCTGCCTCCGGCGGATGGCAATCCCTGGGTTGCCATCTGCGCAATCGTCAGCTGATTGGTATAGGCGTTTCCGTTTTTGGAGCGAGCGAGCGCGAAATTCGTGCAGACGTTAGATTCCGCAGGGTCGGAAGCAGCAGCCATCAGCGCGTGTGTATGGAGCGGTATCTCGCTGACGAGCAGCGTAATACTTTCGCTTCCACCGATCTCACCCAGATCGCGCAGCGACAGTCCCTGACCTTGGCCGGGCTGCATTGGCGCATTGCCCTGCATGTCAGGCAACGCGAATGTAGACTTGCCGTCGCCCCCATAAGTTGTCCCCAGCAACGCGAAGAGAGCAGTGTTCTGCGAGATCGGCATCAACTGACCATCGCAAAAGGCCCAGCCTGTCGGCGGAAAATTGAACGGAAAGATACGAATCTCAGCAACAAATTGGTCTGACATTTTTCCTCCTCAGGTCTGGCTTGGGAACACCCCAAATAGCGAGATGATGAAGTTAATGCACAGGAACGGTTGTGTGTTTTCGTGCGGTTGGCTGCCGCCAGCAGGGCTGATAGCCTGGTTGCTCATCGGATCCTGCGGCTGCGCATTGATGAAAAGATCAACCTGCGTCGACTTCGCTACGACATTCGCCGCGGGCGACTGTTGTCCGGCTGGGTCGGTTGACCCAAGCATCGGGTGCGTATGACTTGGAAGCTGCTGGACTGTTAAAGTCTCCTGTTCAGTGCCGGCCATCTCACCAAGCTGATAGGTCGTGCCGTCTGGTCCTGTCCCCATGTGAATTGGTACGCGGCTGGCGAGGTTCGGCAGATTGAAAGTCTCCTGGCCGTCTCCGCCATAGGTCGTTCCGATCAGCTGGAACAGCACTTCGTTTTCGGAAATGGGTAGCGTCTGCCCCTCGCAGAACATCCAGCCGTTCGGGGCGAAGTTGCCTCCAAACATTCTGATTTCACCGACATATGGTGCCATTTCGTCCTCCTTTAGTTTCGCGATGGGAAGATGCCTTGCAGCGCGATAATGAAGTTCAGCACCAGGTACGGCATCATGTTGTTGTGGGGCTGGCTCCCGCCGACGTTTGTGACGGTAGATGCGATTAAAGCACTCAGGGCCGCGGGCCCACCGTAGAGGTCATTAGGCGCACTACCACCGAGCAGAGTCGAGGCGCTGGGTGTATCCGTGTTCGCTGTGGCCGTCGAAGCTTGAAGAAAGTGGAGGTGCTGCGGCATCGTCTGCTGGCTAATGGTCACAGCTGTCGTGCCTGCCGTCTCACCGAGCGTGTGACCACTACCCATGTGAATAGGCACTCGTCCCCGAAGGTTGGGGAGCGCGAAGTTTGTTTGCCCGTTGCCACCGTAGGTGGTTCCAAGTAAAGCGAATAGCGCCTGGTTTTGGTTAATGGGCAAGAGCTGCCCGTTGCAGAGTGCCCATCCTTTGGGCGCGAAATTGAATGACACGAGTTTTATTTCACTAAGGAATGGTTCCGCCATAGTCTGCTCCTAACGTGGTTAGCTTTGGGATACGTGATGATCTTAAATGACGCTGTTACCAAGGCACTCACGCGAGGAGGGGCCGAATTTACCTTGGCTGGTCCAGACTGAGTTCCTCTGAAGACTGACGTATTTGTTTACGCTCTGAGAACTGAAGAAACAATCTTTGGGTTGAGCGCGCAGATTCTACCCGCAATGCTCCGCGATTACAAGAAACTTCAGATAGAACCAATTGCTCGGAAGATTACGCGTTTTAGGAGGGATCAGAAGAGAAATAGTTCTGGAAAATGGCACCCGTTCGCCGTTTAAGACACTTTGGTCTCTGCCTTTTCCCAAGTGCCACTCGATGTTCCTCAGGCAGTCGGTTCAGGAGGCTGGAGTCAAATTACAAACGTACTGTTAGTCCTGGAACTGGTGGCAAATCAACGTCAAGTGTTTCTTGCAACTGTAACTCGAGATTAAGCTTGGCAGCCACAATCAAACTAAAATAGACTACGCGAATGGCGACTATCGCCCAGAAGGAGAAAAACTCGCATGCCTCTACCACGTCGCAGTTTCTTGAAGAAAGGTGTCTTATCGGCAATCTCAGCGGGCCTTATGCTCGGTCTTACGCGCGCCGCAGTTGGCCAAACACAACACGATAAAACAACGACTCCGCAAACGGCAGCGACCATGCCGCTTGCAGCCCAGACCGACCCAGTATTCCAATTCAGTGCAGCGACCTTTAAGCCCTACGTTGGAAGCATCTTTACTGCTCCAAATGCGCTCGGCGAACGGATTCCGATGACCTTGATCAGCCTTAAGGAATTCACGCCTAAACAGCCCTCGAGAACCACAAGCAGATTCGTGAAAACCGAAAGCTTTAGCTTGACGTTCAAAGCCGACGCCGAATTGCCACCCTTCACTTCCATTCACAAAATCAATCACCCCGCGCTGGGTGACTTCTCCTTGTTTCTGACTAATCGAATTGCTGACAATGGCGACCGTTTATATGATGCCGTAATCAATCACCTCCCCTAAGCAGATCCCTTCGAGTTGCGGTAGCTCGGAACTCTCTGAACATGACCAGCGACTCTCCCACAACGAAGATGGGTGATTGGGTGACTCTGCGCCCGGTCACCGAGAACGACGACGAGTTCTTGCTCTCGGTTTACATGAGCACGCGAGCGGACGAGTTGGCCCAAGTTGAGTGGGCTCCAGGGCAAAAGGAAGCTTTTGTTCGGTGGCAGTTTGGACTGCAGCGGAAGGAATACGACACGCGATATCCCGACGCGCGATATCAGGTTGTGCTGGTAAACGATCAACCTGCCGGACGAATATGGATCGGTGAAGACGACACACAGATCCGATTGCTAGACATCGGACTGCTGGAGGAATTTCAAAACCGCGGAGTTGGTACGTTTTTGCTGAAGCAACTCATCGCTGAAGCTAAAGCGGCAAAGAAAAAGCTGCGCCACATGGTCTTTGTACTTAACAACGACGCCCATCGGTTCTATGGACGATTAGGATTTGTAACGATTGAGGATTTAGGTGGGTACAAGCACATGGAATGGCGTGGCACAGGCGATCCATCGTCAGCAGATCCACCGATTCCCACAGATTACACAGATTAGGTGTTTAGCAGTCAGATTGAGTGTTGGCTACTCAACGTCACTCAGTTATACGTAATCTGTGTAATCTGTGGGAATCGGTGGATCTGCTTCTAGTCGCCCACAAACCGATTGAAGACCGCTTCGTATTGATAGCCCTTCTCATCTTTTCCAATAGCAACTAAGAAGATCAGCATCTGGCCCAATACTGGATGCGATACTTCATATGTCCGTTGTGGAAGAAACGCGTTTGATGGGCCTCGGAAGAAGGTTGAGAAACGTTCCATGCCCGCTTGCTCGTTTGGTCCACTCGGTCTAACGACTACATCAACCAATTCCAATTCAACCGGTTCAGCTGAATCGACGTGGGCCGAAAACTTTGTGTGGAGGTGTTGTGAGAAACTGTCTGCGCCGTGTTCCATCATTGTGCTCCAGCCGTGATCCCGGTTACTTGATCTGGTCTTTCAAATCGAGATTTCTGATCAAACGGTGAAGGTAGTTTGGATGAACATCCAGCAGCTTCGCAGCCTCGGTGTAATTGCCTTTAGCCTTTTCCATTGCGTCGAGAATGATCTGTTTCTTTGTCTCGGCGACGGCATCGTGATAACTGGTCGTCGACCGCGCCACGCGCCCGCCACTTTCCAGCACTGCTTCTGGCAGATCTTCCGGAAGGATCAAATCGGTGGTGCCGAGTACTACCGCGCGCTCGATCGCATTCTCGAGCTCACGTACATTGCCCGGCCAGTCGTAAATACTGAGTCGAACCCGCGCTTCCGGAGATAATCCACGAAGTTTGCGATTGCACTTAACGCTGTATTTGTTGGCAAAGTAATTCGAAAGTAGGGGGATGTCTTCGCGCCGATCCCGCAAAGGTGGCATTTCAAACGAAACCACATTAAGACGGTAGTACAGGTCCTGACGGAACTCGCCAGCTTCAATAGCGCCTTCCAGGTTTCGATTCGTAGCAGTGATCAGCCGAATATCTACCTTGATCGTTTGTGTTCCGCCTACGCGCTCGAATTCCCGTTCCTGCAAAACGCGCAACAGCTTCACCTGCAGCGCCGAACTCACCTCGCCGATTTCATCGAGAAACACGGTGCCCCCATCCGCAATTTCGAGTCGACCCTTCCTCTGTGTAAGTGCACCTGTAAATGCTCCCCTCTCGTGACCAAATAACTCGCTCTCGAGCAATGCCTCATTCAATGCAGCGCAATTAACGCCGACAAATGGTTTCTGAGCGCGTTTGCTGTTGCGATGGATTGCGCGCGCAGCCAACTCTTTGCCCGTACCGCTTTCACCTGTAATTAAGACCGTGGAATCTGTTGGCGCTACTTTTGAAATGAAGTGATAGACGCGTTGCATCGCCGTGCTCTCACCGATCATGTTGTGATCGATATTCACGTCTGCGAGTAGTCGCTGATTCTCGCTCTCGAGCCATTCGAACTGTCGCGCGTTTTCAATCGCCACGGCGGCGATGCCTGAAATTGCTGTAACGAGTTGCAGATGATCCTTGTTGAACTGAGCTTGTGGATCGGTGCTGTCGAGGTAGATCACGCCGATGATGCGGTTCATCATCATCAGTGGCACACACATTACCGACTTCGCGCCGGCGCTAATCAAACTATCCGTGCCGAGATCAGGATCCAAAGTGTTACTTGTGAGCAACGAAACACCGTCGCGAATTACCTGGCGAACGATGGTACGGCTGACGATCACTGTCTGATCCTTCCCATGCTTTCGATCGAGACCAAAAACGGAAGTCGGCTCCAGAGAACCTTCAGCCGAGAGTAGTATCGCGCCGCGCTCCGCAGGCACAACTTCGAACAACAGACTCAGTAACCGCTCTTGCAACTCTTCAATACCGCGAATCGCATTGATCGTCGTGCTGACTTTCATCAGGGCACTCAGATCGCGCGCCATTAGATACAGAGCATCGTCAAAGCGAACTTGCACGGTCGAGCCGCTCACCACTTGAGCCTCATCCAACTCGATGTGACTCGACTTCGAACTCTCATCACCTTCAAACATCAAGAAGAGAAATTGCGATTCACCGATTCGAATCCGGTCGCCATGTTGCAGAACGCGCGACTTAACCGGAACGTCATTTACGAAGGTGCCATTCAGGCTGTCGAGGTCCTTAATGACGTAGTCGTTTCCACTTTTTTCCAGCTGGGAATGACGTCGGGAGACGGCCGACTCCGCGATGCAGAGAGTTGCTGACGTTTCGCGGCCGATTACAGTGCCTTCATCGCTCACATTGAAGACGGCGCCTTTTAAACGTCCCGAAATGGCTGCGAGTCTTGGCTGCATTGGTTGAGAGAGTGGTCAGGATTTAATCACCGGAGAGTCTACGCGGTGGATCGAATCGCAGCAACCAGAAAAAAAGGTTTTTGGATCGGCGTTGGCTGGATTCTTATGCCGAATCTCTGCTAGCCAACACGATGTTTCCTTCCAGCCTCCTCGCAGAGCCGACGTACAAAACAACAACACCAGAGAAATGAAGCCTGAGTGTTATGCAACTTCAGCGGGGGTAAACCGCCCTTCCTAACTTGCTTTCATGTCAGCTTGAGAAGTTTCAGTGGAGGTTGAATGCTTAATGTTTCGCACGTTGCTCTGTGCAGTAGAAGCTGGAGGTTATGCAACTTGAGCGGGGTGAACCGTCCTTCCTAACTTGATTTCATGTCAGCTTGAGGCGTTTCAGTAAAGAGTGAGCGTTCATGTTTTGCACGTTGCGCTCTGCAATGAAGTTGACCTCACCGTACTCATTCAAAGTCCTATCCGTTCAGTTAACAACGCTATCCGATCAGATAGGAAAAGCGGTGAACCTGTACCCGCACTTCCAATCTCCTAACGCGATTTCATTGGCTTTTCCGAGCAACCGCTACAAAAGAGCGCTGTGGCACAAGCATCGCAGTAGGACGCACGGGGCCGCAATCACAACTACAAAATAAACGCCGCTGCCCAACAGAAGGAGACACCATGAAAAGACAACTTGTTAAAGGAACGACGATGTTGCTGCTGGCCGTGGCGCTTGCGTTCGTAACCGCAGTCGCTTCAACCAACGCTCAATCGCGAAGATCGCGTGCCGAGGTGCCGTTCGAGTTTGTAGCCAACAACATGACGTTACCCGCCGGTCAGTACTACATTGCAGATCTCTCAACCGGTCGCGAAATAGTCAAGATAATCAACACAAAGCAGGCCAAGACTGTATTTGCGATGACAATACCGCTTTCTCGGAACCGAGACAGCGAAAAAGCCAAACTCGTGTTCCATCGCTACGGCAACCGCTACTTCCTGGCTGAGATTTGGGCTGCTGGTGAGCAGGAAGGACAGAAGCTACGCAAGTCGCGAGAAGAGAAAGCGATCGAAAATGAGATGGCAGCAATTTCTTCGAAGACCCAAGTGGCCCAGAGGACTTACGAACGTGTCGAGGTTGCACTCGTAAGTAACTAAACGTCAAGTTCGACGAGCCCGCGCGAGGAAGCGACAACCGCGAGAGTACCGACTAAGTCGCTTCCTTTCCCCAAACCAGAACGGCAACCCAACGCCCTCGAGTTGCCGTTCTGGTTTTCTTTTCGTTCGAAAGCAGATCCACCGATTACACAGATTAGAAATTACAGGAGACAGGGCGCCAGGCAGGAGCAGGAAAAAGCTGAGTCGTACGCGCGCCTGCCTGCTGCTCCGGCTCCTGTTACTTCGAATCTGTGTAATCGGAGACCTGCTTATTTCGCTGCATCAAGCGCGTGTTGGAAGCGTGGCGCGATTTGATCAAGCCACTGATTCAGCTCGGCCTGCGGATAATACGTTCCTTTAATCATCACGCCCGTGCGCCTTTGGGTGTTGCTAATGTCTTCCAACGGATTCGCATCGAGCAACACAACATCGGCGGTTTTTCCTTTTGCGATCGTTCCTGTCTTATCAAGGGTCCCAAAAAATAACGCGGGATTGCGAGTGGCCGTTTCGAGCGCCGCATAATTCGACAATCCAGCGTCGCGCAGATCTATCAGCTCGAGGTGCAACGTGTAGCCGTACAACATCAGCCACTCGGGTGTGTCAGAGCCAGCCATCACATGTCCTCCGGCATCGTAAATCGCCTTAACGATTTTGTTTCTTAGCCCAATATATTTTTCGCGCTTCTCAATTGGAGCCGCCGTCGCCAAATACTTCTTACTAACACCGGTCCAAAGGTCGATAACTTTTTGCGGGTAGAAACGAATGTCAGGTTGGGCTTTGAAAGATTCCTCAGTTCGGCCTTTGCCGAAGGTGAATTTGAACAAGTGAAGAGTCGGAGTTACGAAAGGATTTGATTGAACGGTTAATCGTGCGAGTTCTGGGATCTTGGTTTCATCGAGGTAGTCAATGCTTTCCCAATTCTTGGGGGAATAAAGGTAGATATCAGAAACGGAACCTTTAACAGGAGCGCTTTCCGGCAATAGAGCTTCAAGATACGAATCGAGATGTTCGATTTGCTGTCGCGCACCAAGAGCGCGCTGCAAACCGATGGATCTGCTGTCTGCATGTCCAACTACACGGATGTTTTGTTTACGTGCCTCCTCGATGATCGCTTCGTAAACTTCGGGTTTAAGAAACGTCGTTACCTTGATGTAGTCGTAGCCGTCTTGCTTCGATTTAATGACCGCTACGCGAGCTTCATCCTCGCTTGTCACTACATAAGCATTCGTTGATTTTCTTCCGGTGAATTGCGGACTCGCCGCATAAATCGTTGGCGCAACGATCTCTCCATTGCTGCTCTTCTTACGGAGAACCAATTGTTCAGGGGTGCCCGTCATTAAGCGAATGGTAGTAACTCCATACGCGATCATGATCTTGAATTCATCTTCAGCGAGCGCATCAGGAAACTCATCATCGGTGAAAAGATGAACGTGCATGTCCATGAGACCGGGAATAAGAAACTTTCCGGTCCCGTCAACTCTCTGCGCGTCTGTAGGTATTTTTATTCGCTTCGCATCACCAATTTCGGCGATCACTCCGTCTCGAACGATAACGGTCTGACGAGCGAGCACGCGTTCTCTGTCCATGGGGATTACGTTGACGTTCACGAACGCAACGGCCGTTGGCCGGGGTGACGCGTCGTTGCTTTGGCAAATGGTTGATGTGACGAATAACAAAATACAAAGCAGCGCCTTTTTCATGTCGGTCAATTCCTCAACTAATGTTCGATAAACTTCAATCAGTTTGTCGTCATGGTTCGGTTGATTCTATTGGCTTTCAGAATTGTGCGGCGTGCGGTTACTCAAAGAAGTTGAACGTATCGCAAACGACAACAAACTAAAAAACTTATCGAACATTACGGCACTATGCGCCAGTTCTTGGTAGGCTCAGTTGGTATGTTCTTGTTTCGTTCCACCCAGTCGATAATCAACTCTCTAATCTCTTCACTGGATCGATAAACAACCGGCGCGTCTTTGTACATCAAGTAACCGCCGCCACCGTTAACGCGGTAGTTGTTAGTCGCTAAGCGAAACTTTTGATCGGGCCTCACCGGCTGACCGCGAAACTTCAGATTCTGTATGCGCTGGCCGACTGGTTTTGAGATATCGAGTTCATACGTGACGCCTTCCGCGATATCGAAGTTGTAAGCCGGAATTTTTTCGTCGATCAGATCAGCGGCAGACTTGCCCGGTTCATACGTTCTGAAGTATTTCGCTGAATGTTCGAGAGCGTCTTTCAATTGTTGTCCGCTCACCTCCAGAACGGCCAGCGTGTTTTCATAAACGTACAGTCCGGCAATGTCGCGCACCGTGACCGGACCTTTCGCAATCCGTGCCTGCGAATTAAAGCTCGCGACCATTGACACATCAGCAGAACCGGCTTCGAGTTGTACCTTCTGAATCAGATCGAGAATCGCAGTATCACGGAATCGGGCCTGGAGCGCGGTCAGCTCTTCTTTTGATTCGCCGACCACTCGATTTAACCACGCTTGAGTCTCGCGGTCGTATGGTTCCCCTAGTTTCGTAATCTCTGCATCGGGTTCGACGCGGTCATCGGTCGGAAGCGTGCGCGACGATTTCGCGTACACGCGCCAGCCAGCCGCAGTCTTTTCGAGATAGATGTCAGCGCGAGCCAAATGCCGTCCCCAGAAATTAGCCTGAGTAAGGAGAACGCCGTTGATGAAGAGCGATGGCACTTCACGATGTGTGTGGCCCATGAAGATTACATCGATCCCCGGAACCGTCTTGGCTATTGTCACGGCTTCGTTCTCGTGTGTGACCTGGCCCGGGTTCTTCTCGCCCGTTCGCAGGTCTTCACCCAGTCCCATGTGCATCGCGACGATTACAACGTCAACGCGCTCCTGGCCACGCAGGATTGAAACCCACTTTCGCGCTTCCGCCGCAGGTTCATGAAAACTCAGACCAGCATAGTTTGGTGGATTGTCCCAGTTGGGAATGCCTGGCGTTGTTAGGCCGAGGATGCCGATTTTCACACCGGCGAGTTCTTTGACTATGTACGGTTGATAATGAGTTTTGCCAGTGGCCGTCTCGTACGTGTTTGCTGAGAGCCAGGGAAACTTTGCTTCTCGGCGCGCCTTCTCGAGTACTTTCAAGCCAAAGTTGTATTCATGATTGCCAACCGCCATCGCATCGAACTGCAACGAGTTCATGGCCAGCATCATCGGATCCGTTGGTTCGTTGTTCTTGCGATTGTGATACGACTCGAGTGGTGTGCCTTGAATCGTATCTCCGGAATCGACGAGAACGACGTTGGGTTGTTCCTTTCGGATGCGCTTAACGAGAGTCGCGATTTTAGCGAGCCCACGATTGTCAGGCTTATTTGTGTAGTAATCGATCGGGCTGATGTTGCCGTGAAGATCGGTGGTTCCGAGAATAGTTATTTGAACTCGTTCAGGCGCAACGTAACCAGAAGGCGCTACGATGAAAACGAGCAGAGTAAGAATGATTGCGCAATAGACCAGACGGACCGGTTTGATTGTGAGTGACATAAAGTTTATTCATCTTGAGCGGGGGCAAGCCACCCTTCCAACTGCATTGATGGCAGCTTGCGTAGTTTCGATGCAGCTAGCTCACTGCTGTTGTTGACGTCGACCTTGTCACCGGGCCACATTGACTTACTACCGACTCGCGAACACCTCGACCGCAGTGAGACCGTCGATCTTCACTTCGTGGACCTTCTTGAAGTTCGATCGCACCACAGAAATCTCGTCGCGGTTCTCAAAATAAGTTCTCCCGCTCTGTACTACGACATAGACCACACCGGGAGTTGTCGTAGGATTAAAATCATTTGCCGAGATTGCGTGTGACTTCAGATCGGCCCGCCCAAACTTTGCCAGATAGTATCTCGCGACCCCGGGAGTCTCATGTGCAACGGTCGCGTCTTGCGGAGCAACGTCGCAAACGAATCGCAGACCTTCCCGTAATCCATCGTCGTAAAACTCGTCGTGTGGAAAGTAGTAGCCCGCCTTATCCGCTGCCAGTGCGTTTGTGTAGAGTGCGTAGTGCGGACCGTGCGTCGCAGCGATGAGCGCAGGCAAACCAACAAACAACGTGACCACCATCACTGTTACGGTTACTGCTCCGTGTTTCCACTGCGGCAGACGAGCTCTCGCCGCGCGAATCAAAGCGACAACACCAACTGCAGCAAGCATGTAAACAAATGGCATCAACGACAGCGTGTATCTGAGCCACTTACCCCCAATCAATGAATAAGGAACGATCCAAAACAGAAACATGAAGAGCAGAAACGCGTAGCCCGGTTCTTTGCGACGGACCACGGAGACAATCAAGCCAATGACGAACGCGCCAACGATCAGCAACGGCACTTTGATCGCTAAGAACAACACATAGAAATAAAGCGGCGTTCCCCAAAATGGCGAACTCGACATATTGTTTTTGTAGAGATGATCGGCGAATAGGTATCCCGAGTGTGTTAGCAGGTGCTCGCTCAAGTAAGCATTCAGATATTGCCAAACCTGGGGAAGCAGCACCGTCGGAGAAGCGACGAGATACACGCCGATGATTAGAAGGAAGAACCAGCCTGGGGTTCGTCCGCTTGGTTCACCGACGTCGGCCTTTCGCACCCGAAAGTTGTGGTGATAAAGCATGTTCAGACCGAGATAATGTGGAAAGTACTTCGACGCGATCATCAAACCGAACGCAATCGCGCTCGCGGCGTAGTTTCGGCCACGCTTTGCTGTGTTCACCGGTGAAGTTTGCTTCGCGCGCAGAAAGAAGTAGAAAGCAAATAGCATGAAGAAGACCAGCAGCGTGTCTTCCTTACCGATTCGATTATGAGTGATGGCGTTGATCCCGAAAGCCCAGAAGGCCGCCGCGAGTAATCCAGTCCAACGATCAAAAAACGCAGCCGTCAACATAAACAGAGGTATAACTGTGAGCGCGCCAAACAACACGTTCGGCAGACGCAGAGCAACTTCCTCGCTGTTGGTCGGTGCAAGATGCGTTGAGACGAACATCAACGCCTTCATCACCATCGGGTGCTCGGCGTTTGCTGAGAAATCTCCGCTTCCGTAAGACTGGACAGCATCAAGCTTGTTCATTTCATCTTCGGCAAAACCGATCGCGCCAAGTTGATTTAGCCGCAAACCAACCCCGAGAACGATCAGCAGTGCGAGCGTTCCCACAACAGTCCACTCCAAACTCGCCAACATCCCCAGACGGTCTTTACGGAGACTGGTCCACAAGCCGTCTCTGGACTCAATATCGACGAGCGAAGAACTAAACTTCACATTACCTGCCAATGGCCAGGCGCCTCCTTGATCGCTAACTGGGGGATGTCAGTACGTTACTTATTGCAGCCAATAGTAGTCAATCGGCGTACCTGTGTTTGCAGCTTAGACGAAAACCTCAAGAGTAACCACAGATTGCACAGATTACAGAGATTAAGAATTTCGACGGCCACGTTGTCCAATAAGGTTTTTTGACGCCTAGAGCTGACCTCATTTGCTTCTTTGCTCGTTTACTCTTTAATCTGTGTAATCTGAGTAATCTGTGGTTACTCTTGTTGTGTCGGAAGTTAATTGCAGATGGACAATCTCGTTACGTCAAATATCAGGCAGCGGCCAATCAGGACGCTGGTAAGTGTCGCGGGAATCGCGCTCGGCGTCAGTCTTGTGATGCTCTTTACCGGACTCGCCCGCGGCATGTCGAATGATCTACAACGGCGCTCTTCAAATGTTCGAGCTGAGTTGATCTTCATGCGGCCTGGAGCGATTCAATTAACTTCGTCAACGGCTAACCTCAGCACTCAGTACGTAGGACGACTCAAGTCGATCGACGGGGTGGAAGACGCGCTCCCAATTATTCGCTATTTCTTCCAGGGCAACAGAGGTTTTGGTTTCGAACAGATCGACGGTGTCGAGTGGGATGGTTACGCGCGCATGAACGGTATCAACATGGTGAGCGGCCGCGCACCGCAGGGAATGGATGAAGTTGTGATCGACGAAACAAAGGCGCGTAGGAACAATGTGAAGATCGGCGACTTGATGAAGCCGCTGGGCGACAAAGATTATCGTGTCGTAGGAATCTATTCTCCGGAATCGGGCCCGCGCGTAAAGATGACTCTGGCCGCTATGCAGCAGGCACTCGAAGCCAAAGACAAATGCACTCTCATCTTTGTGAAGCTGAGAAATTCAGATCAACTGGTGGAAGTGGCTAAGCGCATCGATCACGAATTACCGGGCAACAGCATTCAGCCGACGCGCGATGTCTTTACGAGTTTCGAACAGAATATTCCATACCTGGGGGTTTTTCTGCGCGTGCTAGTCGGATTGGCGTCGGTGGTGAGTGCGCTGGTGGTGATGTTGGCGATGTACACGACGATCACTGAAAGGACACGCGAAATAGGAATACTCAAGGCGCTGGGTGCGTCAAGAGCTTATATCGTCGGCGTAATTGAGAAAGAAGCGATCCTGATCAGTTTGATAGGGCTCGTTGCTGGCTTCGCTCTTTCGTTGACTGCGGGTTTTTTGATCTCAAAGTTCTACGGCCTGCTTTTTGAATACAGCATCGCGTGGACCTTGACGGCAGCAGCAATTGGAATTGTTGGCGGTGTTCTTGGCGCGCTTTACCCGGCGCTGAAAGCCTCGAACCTGGATGCGGTAAATGCGCTGGCGTACGAGTGATTTGAGCCGCCGCTATTCAGTACTGCGCACGGGCCTGAATACATCGGGCCAGGGACCGAAAGGTTTATCGGCGAGAATCTGCGGCTAATACTTCTTGCGGTTGTTCTACATCTCCCTCCGGAATCGCTCTCAACGAGAATCCGCGCTTAAAAATCAGAACAATTCCCACACTCGTCCAAAACAGATCGCGGCCCTTACGAACAATAGCGAGAGTCACACCAATCGCTGTCGTTAATCCAAGAACTTTTGCCAGCATCCCTGTACCTGCTTCGTCGACCCCTGTTCGAAACGGTACGAACTTGAACGTAACGTTAATGATCCGGTTAACGGATTCAAGAATGAAAGCTGTGAGCAGTGTCGGCGGATTGTCCGGACTGATGAAATGTAAAGTTGTATAAATCTCCAGCACTCCGGCCATATGAAAACAGAGTTCTAAACCGAAGATCGACAAGAAGCTGGCGCGGTTTCGTTCGTAGAATCCGTAGATGCGCTGCTCGAAAGTTTGCGCGCGCGGCACCATCTCGTTAACCCAGTTTGAGGCGATGTCGCGTTTCGATAGGAAACCAAGCCCACCGCTAAAGAACTTCCATTGGTTGCGCACGATCAGAAACACCATCGGCGCAATAGTCAGCGTGACGACAAGAGCGCCGATGCTTGCATAACGCAATGGCTTCGGCATGGAGAAGGTGAGAAGCAGAGTGGCCGTGCCGCAGAAGATGAATAGTGCTACAGACAGACTGTAGAAGATATTCTCCACCGCCAGGCCGGACAGTCCGATCATTAGCGGCAAGCGATGTCGTACAAAAACTGCTTTTGAAGGTTCACTGACGGCGACGCTTGCCAGCGGAACAATATTCCCAAGCGCATCTCCCATTAACCGTGCCTGCACCGCGTCCCTAAGAGGAAGGCGATACGGAGCTTCGATGCATTTGGTCCACGCCAGCGACCGAACGACGTAACGAATGGCTGAGATAGCGAGTACGAGGAAGAATGCAGGGCCGAGACGACGTATACCCGCGGTTATTTCGGCTACGCCCGCTTTCTTAACGAAGTAGACGAATAATGCCAGACCTAGTAATCCAAAAATGATGCCAAGTGGAGCAAACTTGCGGCGGCGGTTGTTCACAACCTTCGCATTGTCGGTCGAGGCAGTGGTGGACATTTTGGTTACGGTAACACAGCGGCCAAAGCTCATCCACAGAGCATTGTGGCGCTTTGTAGTTTGTACTTAGTGACACCGTACAAAACACGCAGCGCGCTGTTCTTTTGCCTTTTTAGTTTTGCCTTGATTATCATGCTACGTTGCAATTGAAATTCCTTAAAACGAGTCATTAGCACATGAGTCAATCCCAACCAGTCATGGCGCAAGCCCCCTTTCAGCCGTTAACAACACTTTCAGAAGACGAGCAAATGTTTCGCAGCAGTGTGCGCGAGTTTGCTGAGGGAGAATTGCGTCCCCGCGTCGAGAAGATGGACGAAGCGGGCAAGCTCGATCCAGCAATCGTCAGTCAATGCTTCGATCTGGGCTTGATGGCGATTGAAACTCCTGAGGAATATGGCGGTGCTGGAGCAAATTTCTTTACCGCGATTCTCGCGGTTGAAGAACTATCACGCGTCGATGCATCAGTCGGAGTTTTGGTCGACGTACAAAACACACTAGTCAACAATGCCTTCATCCGTTGGGGCACGCCGGAACAAAAAGAGCAATACCTGAAACAGCTTGCCGCCGGCTCTGTCGGTGCGTACGCGCTGAGTGAACCTGCCTCCGGCTCCGATGCGTTCGCGTTGCAAACTCGAGCAGTCGATCAGGGAGATCATTACTCACTGAACGGACAGAAACTTTGGATCACCAACGGCAATGAAGCGGAGATCTTTGTGCTGTTCGCGAATGTAAACCCGGAAGCCGGTTACCGGGGGATCACGGCGTTCATTGTTGAGAAAGGATTCGAAGGCTTCTCGGTTGGTAAGAAGGAAAACAAACTCGGCATTCGCGCGTCGTCGACTGTCGAATTAATTCTCGATAACTGTCGCGTGCCGAAGGAAAACGTTCTCGGCGAAGTTGGAAAGGGATACAAGATCTCAATTGAAACGTTGAACGAAGGCCGAATTGGTATCGGCGCACAGATGATCGGAATTGCAGCGGGTGCGCTCGAAAGTGCGCTTGCCTACACCGGCGAGCGCCAGCAATTTGGCAAACCAATCAATCAGTTTCAGGGGGTGCAGTTCCAACTGGCGGAAATGGCCACCGCTGTTGAAGCTGCGAGGTTGATGGTCTACAACGCTGCGCGGATGAAGGACGCGGGAGTCAACTTCGTAAAGGAAGCCGCAATGGCGAAGCTCTACTCATCCCGCGTCGCCGAAGAAGTCGCCTCAAAAGCGATCGAGTTGTATGGCGGCTACGGTTATGTGAAGGATTACCCGGTGGAAAAATACTGGCGCGACTCCAAGATTGGAGCGATCTACGAGGGCACTTCGAACATGCAACTGCAAACGATCGCCAAGTTGATCATTGGGAAGTAATTTTTGGGTGCGCCGACCTGTCGGCGCTTTGGAGCGGTAACAAGCTACCGCACTCCAGAGAGGACTTATGGCTTCTTCATCGCGCATCGAAATATTCAAACAGATGCTCGTTAGCGATCCGGTTAACAGCAGTGTTCTGTTTGGGCTCGCAAAAGAATATGAGAAAGCCGGTCTGGATGCTGATCTGATTGCGACGCTCGAACGTTATCTGGCGATCTCAGAAGATGAAGGTAATGCCTACGGGATGTTGGCTGCTGCGTATAACAGATCTGGTGACGCTGAGAGGGCCAGAAGCACTTTGCAAAAGGGCATCGATACTGCCCAGGCACATGGACATCCTGGAATGGCGGAAGAGTTTCGGATGACGTTGGCTAGTTATGAAGAATGATACGAAAGTACTCAAGCTAGTACGCAAGAGCGCCGAAGAAATAGCAGTTGAGGCGCCTGAAAAACCTGCATCATCTCCTCAACCGGTGCCTGTCGCGGTTCCGACACAGCCTAACGCCTCTCCACAAACCGCCAGTGCGCCGAGAACCGCGAAACAAAAGCTGCCTGATCGAAAAACGCTGCTACAGATGTATCGCACGATGTATCTGTCGCGACGCATGGACGACAAAGAGATTCAACTCAAAGGTCAAAACAAGATCTTTTTTCAAATCAGCGGCGCTGGACATGAAGCCGTATTAGTTGCGGCAGGCAATGTGTTGAAGCCAGGTTACGATTGGTTCTATCCCTATTATCGCGATCGCGCTCTCTGTTTGCAGTTGGGAATGACTCCACAGGAACAACTCCTGTCAGCTGTGGGGGCTGAAGACGATCCGAATTCTCACGGTCGCCAGATGCCTTCGCACTGGGGACACAAAAAGCTGAACATCGTGTCGCAATCGTCGCCTACAGGAACACAATTGCTTCAGGCTGTTGGTTGTGCCGAAGCAAGCTATCGCGCGCAACTTGTGCCTGAAGTGCAAAAGCTCATTAAAAACTTTCATCGTGATGAAGTTGTCTACGTATCGCTCGGAGAAGGTACAAGCAGTGAAGGCGAGTTTTGGGAAGCGCTGAACACTGCAAGTAATTTGAAACTGCCCGTCGTGTTTTTGTTGGAGGACAACGGCTACGCGATCAGTGTTCCCGTTGAAGTGCAAACCGCCGGCGGCGACGTCTCAAAACTGGTGGAAGGGTTCCCCTCCCTTTACGTGCAACGTTGCGATGGAACAGATCCAATTGAGTCGCTCGAAACTATGCGACGGGCGGTGCAGTACTGTCGCGAGCGAAGAGGTCCGGCGTTCGTCCATGCAAAAGTGATTCGTCCCTATTCCCATTCACTTTCAGACGATGAAAAGCTTTACCGACCAGATGAAGAGCGCGCCAGCGATGCGGAGCGAGATCCTGTTAAGCGGTTTGGTGCGTTCCTTATCGACGAAGGCGTCATCGATCAGGATGGTTTGCAACAGATTAAGGACGAAGTCGACCGCGAGGTTATGGAAGCGGCCGATATCGCGCTGGCCAGCTCACAACCGGCGCCTGAGACGGTTACTCAGTACGTGTTTTCGCCTGATGTGGATCCGACGAGCAAAGAATTCGACACAGAAGACAAGCTCGAGCTTTCCGGCAATGCCGGCACGATGGTGGATTTGATCAATCGCTGTCTGCACACGGAGATGGCGCGCGATCCGCGAATCGTTGTGTTCGGCGAAGATGTCGCTGATTGTTCGCGCGATCGATACCTGGAAACCGTCAAGGGCAAGGGTGGCGTGTTCAAAGTTACTGCGAACCTCCAGCGCAAGTTTGGCAGCGCGCGCGTTTACAACTCTCCACTTGCAGAAGCGAACATTGTCGGGCGCGCAATCGGCCTCGCGACTCGTGGGCTGAAGCCTGTCGTAGAGATTCAGTTCTTTGATTACATCTGGCCCGCGATGCATCAGATCAGAAACGAGCTTGCCTTGTTGCGATGGCGGTCCGCTAATGACTGGAAGGCGCCGGCGGTGATTCGCGTTCCAATTGGCGGATATCTAAAGGGTGGCGCCGTTTACCATTCGCAGTCTGGCGTTTCGACCTTCACCCAAATTCCAGGTTTGCGGGTCATCTATCCATCAAATGCGCTCGACGCAAATGGACTGCTGCGCACAGCGATCCGTTGTGACGATCCCGTGCTCTTCCTCGAGCACAAACATCTCTACCGTCAGGCATACAACAAATCGCAGTATCCGCCCGACGACTTCATGATTCCATTCGGTAAAGCGAAGGTGGTTCGCGAAGGAAAAGACCTTTCGATCATTACCTACGGGGCGTTAGTGCAGCGTTCGCTTGTCGCGGCCAAGCAGGCTGAGCAGGAAGGCATCAGTGTCGAGATCGTCGATCTGCGCAGCCTTGTTCCATATGACTGGAATGCAATCTCAGAGAGCGTGAAGAAGACAAACCGAGTAATTGTTGCGCATGAAGATTCGCAGTCGTTTGGTTACGGCGCTGAGCTGGCTGCGCGTATTGCCGACGAGTTGTTTGAGTATCTGGATGCCCCTGTTCGTCGCGTTTGTTCGCTCGACACATTCGTCGCATACGCCCCGCAATTGGAAGATTCGATCCTGCCGCAAATCGCAGACGTTGCGAAGGCGATCAGTGAGTTGCACGCGTACTAATTCAGGAGCAGGAGGCAGGGCCAGGAAGAACGAAGCGTTTCCTGCTCCTGCCTGCTGCTCCTGCCCCTGTCGTTTCACACATTCGCAACAACTTAACGGCCAATAAAAATACATACCTGTATTGTTCTAACTCGCTGATTTCCTACAGATCGCCGCACATTCTCCCACCCTACCGAGTCCTTCCAAGTTGGCATGCATGTTGCGAAAACTTTATCAATGAAAACGCCTGAATAGCGTCTTCCCCGACATCTTCCCCTACCTGGAGTAATCGCGATTAACTGAAAGTTTCAAAAGGGAGGTGGAAATATGAGGCACGCATTGAGTGTGGTAGCCGCGGCAATCCTAGGACTCACGACTGCGGTTTTTGCACTCGGACAAACAACCACAACAACAGTAACGAAGACGGTGCAGAATCCGGATGGCAGTTACACCGTGATTGAATATCCGGCGAAGAAGGAAATCAAGATTCAACTCAATCCGGTAACCATTAAAAGTGGTAAAGGCATTGCCACGATACTGAGAGACGACGACGGAACAAAAATCAAACTCAACCTAACCGACATCCCAGCAGACGTAACAGCACTCAACTTGTACGCGGTTGACGACACCGGCACCGTAACCCCGATTGGTCCAATTGCGATCAGTAACGGCGCAGGAACTCTTACGGCGGCGGTGCCATTGACTAAGTTCATGTTGGTTGCCTCTCCGACCGCGGATCTAACCACCTACAGTCCGCAAACGGCCGTGGTGTTCAGAAGTGCGGTTCCGGAAGGTTTCGCTGTAGTGCCGGTGACGAGTCCCGCTGGTGAAAAAGTAGCAGCGGTAACTACTCCCGGAACGACGACGACCGCGGATGCGGTTCCGATGCTGAACATTCCAGCCTACAAGACAGGCGACGACACGAAGATTAAGGTCGACTTCAGTGGAGCACTAACGGGTGCGCGTGCGAACGTGTTCATCACGCCTCGGAAAGATGGTCCGACTGAGGTGAAGATGCGCTTCCACGAATTGAAGGATGCGCCTGCCGGCCAGACGTTCGTGCTGTGGGCAGTTTCGCCCGATCAACAGTTCGTGAAGCTCGGACAAGTTGTAAATACTCCGGGCCGTAACGAAGCCGAAATCAAGTCGGAAACGACATTGGCTGATTTCGGCCTACTTGTAACCATGGAGAATGCTTCCGCAATCGGAGCAACGCCTGTGGGTCCGAGGATCGGACTCATACACATTGTTCCGTAAGCGCTTTGGCTAATTAAGATTGAGCCTTTAAGGGTCGTCCTCGTGGCGACCCTTTTTGTTCGGGTGTCCGATAAACTTCATCAGTTTGTCGTTGAGGAACCGAGCCATCAAGTTGAGGGAACGCGAGCCATCCTTGGGAACGTGAACCCTTAGCGGCTCAACGACAAACTGAAGTTTTATCGGACATTAGTGGCCGATCTAACAAAAAGCTATCCGAGCCCTGCCGACTTGCGCTAAGATGGAAAGCCGCTGGAGTTGCCGCGTAGCACCTCCCACTCGTCCCGACAGGCTCACCATTCAGAGCCGAAACTGTTCTTAAAATTTGCGCCGTTTCCCCTGGCAGTCGACCCGTAAACGGCCTCAGCCGTTTTTGGCTTTTTCGGACAATTAACGACCTATGAACAACCGAAACTTCCCCCAGTTGCTCCCCGTCGTCCTCCTTCTCCTGATAACCACCTCGGCAGTCTCTGCCCAACAAAGCCTTCCTGAGCTTGTGCGCAAGGTGAAACCTGCCGTCGTCTACATCGTCACCTACGACGCGGATGGCGAGCCCTTGATGACTGGCAGCGGATTCTTCATCGACCACTCCAGGGTCGTTACGAATCTCCACGTGATTCGTGGGGCCACGAAGGTCGAGATCAAGATGCTCGACGGAAAAGGGCGCACCTACCCGGCCGCCGGACTGCTCGACGTTGACACCGAAGGAGACCTCGCGCTGATGCGCATCGACATGCCACAGGATCGCGTGCGCTCGATTGAGCTTGCGCCGGACCTGCCGGATGAAGGTGAAAGGATTTTTGTTATCGGGAATCCTTTGAAGTTGGAAGGTTCTGTTTCCGACGGAATCGTGTCAGCCGTTCGCGAAGTGCCGAACGTTGGAAACATCATCCAGATCACCGCTCCAATCTCCCATGGCAACAGCGGCAGCCCGGTCTTTAATCTCCGCGGCCAGGTTCTGGGTGTCGTCACAGTCAAGGTTACGAACGGGCAAAACATCAATCTGGCGATCGCGGCTGCCAGAGTTCGCGAGATGCAGGGCGAAAACGTCCGCCCGTTTACCGATCTACCTTCGAGGACTAAATCTGACCTGTCAGAGGCCTTGTATCAGAATGGTCTCGAGTCGTTGTGGCTGGGAAACTATGAAAGTGCGCTCGGGTTTTTCCAGAATGCGGTCAATAAAAATCCCCGACGTGCCGACGCGTGGACTCAGGTGGGTTACTGCAAGGTCAAACAGGGTAAGAATCTCGAAGCGATTAGAGCCTATGAGCGCGCCCTTGAGTTAAAACCGACGGCAGCAGAAATTCATAACAAGCTTGGCGACGCTTATTACTACGCAGGTCGGTTGCAAGAGGCAATTGAGTCGTACTCGAAGGCCGTCCGACTGCGACCAGACTACGCTGAAGGCTATTACAATTTAGCTATCAGTTATTACGAGAGTGGTAACCGAACGATGGCCGCGACCGAAGCCCGCATACTGCAGCAGCTGGATACGAAGTTATACGAGAAGTATCTGAGCGAGATTCCGTAGCGAAACTCGAAACTTCTTACTTTCCTTTTCCTACACTAGTCTGGCCCATAAACACGGCGCGATCGATGTTTCTCGGGTTACCTAGAACGATGAACTGAATGTTGCGCATGTACTTTTGCGAAACGCGCTGAACATCCGCGGATGTCACCGAACGCAACCGTTCGATCACTTGAAACGAGTTTCTCCAGCCGCCGCCAAGTAACTCCTGTTGCGCGAGTTCTCCAGCCTGCGCGGCATTCGTTTCCTGGCCCAGGTAGTATCGCGTGAGAAACTGTTGCACGCTTCCTTTTAGATCATCGTCGCTCACCGGTACCTCTTGTAGACGAGTGATCTCATCAAGCATCACTTTCACCGCCTGATTCGCGTCCACAGCCGACACCGATATCCCGCCGGTGTTTGCTCCCTGGTTTCCAAGAAATGCATCGGGAGCGTATGAGAGGTTCCGACGAACGCGGACTTCGACGAACACGCGCTGCTGGAGTATCGACGAGGCGATCCGCATCGCGTAGATGTCAGGTGACGTTAATGCCGGTGCGACAAATACACCCTGGATGTAGTTTGTGGGAATCTGTCGTGCAGTGACTGACAACGTCGGCTCAGCGAAAGTCAGTTGAGGCACGGGTGCCGCTTGATAGGTTCCGCGCGGCAGCTTGCCAAACGATGCTTCAACCTTCCCGCGCAGGACTTGTGGATCGATATCGCCTACAACCACTAACAACAGGCGCGAGGTTTGCATCATCTCCTGGTGAAATTTCTTTACGTCGTCGACTGTCAGATTTGGCAACGACTGAAGCGAGCCTCGCGGATCATTCAAATAGGGATGGCCCGCATACACAACGCGCGACTGCAGCACTTGTATGAACGAGTCGGGTGTATCTTCATCGTCGCTTAAAGATGCCATGAGGCGATTCTTCACTCGTTGAAAATCATCTGGAGCAAAGCTCGGTCGAAGTGAAGAGTCAACAAACAGCTCCCACGAACGATCAAAAAAGCGGCGGGTCGTAGCCAGTGACAGAACGGAATAGTCGTAGTTGATCCCGTAAGTTATGACTGTGCCGGTGCTCGAGTTTTCGCGACGAAATTTATCGCGTGGATAGTTTGTCGTCGCCTCAGTTGCCACGTCGAGCATCAGCGCTTCAACGCCGGCGTTCTTCTCAGTAACGTTTCGCGCACCTCCGCGGAAGAACAGACCCGCAACCACTGTTTGACTGCCCGTGCGGCGCTTCAGCAGTACTTTCAACCCGTTTACTTCAAATTCGGTTACCTGTTTAGCCGCATCAGTAACCTCGTTATCCCCGCCAGTGCCAGCTGAAGTCCGCGCTTCAAGAGCGGGCGTCCAAAGTGATGTGACGAGCAGCAAGCCCGCTAATAGCCAACGTCCAAAGGTATTCATCATTTCTTTTATGTCCTGAGATGTGTCTGCTCGTATTAATGCCGGCCCGCCGCCGTTGACTGTGCCTGCGGTGCCCCGATCAAATCAGCTTCAGTCAAACCTGACATTTTGAGTGATTCATCTGACATGAGAGCTAACCCGACGTGTGGTTTGTTCTGCACGTAGTTCGTGATGTATCGGCCGATATCTGCGCGTGAACTAGCTCGCAGTCGCTTTAGATAACCACGGAAGTAGTCGAGGCCAGTTGTCGACCACCAGAAGCTGATGGTGTGTGAATAGTCAGAAAGTTTTTCGCGAGAGAAGAGGTCGTCAGCCTCCAGCAATGCTTTTGCACTTTCGAGCTCTTCGTCTGTGAAGTAGTTGGGATCGTTAAAGTGCGCAATTTCGTTATAAGCGGCGCGAACTGCTGCCCTCACTTTGTCTGGCGTCGTCTGGATAGTCATCGTAATCGGACCGACGTTTCGCTGGGTGTAGTAACCAAAGCCGATACCGTTGGCGAGACCCGTATCAACCAGCGCGCGCTGAAAACGTGAATTTGGTTGGCGCAAGATGAACGAGAAAACGTCGGCAGCATAGGTGGCAGCGTCGTCTTTTCCGATCGAAGGGCCCTGCCACCCAATCTGGATGACAGCATTGGTGATTGGAGCTGAGATCATATGTCCTTCGCTCTTCGGGAGCGGTGGATGATCAACCAGCGGAAACTCCGCAAACGGATCTTTCGGTCGTCTCGGCCATTCGCCAAAAAGCTGCTCAACGAGTTGAAAGGCCGCCTGTGGCGTAACGTCACCCGTAACGATGATGGCGGAATTGTTCGGTACGTAATACCGATCCTTGATGAGTCGCATCTTTTCGGTTGTTGCCGCTCGAACCGTTGCTCTGTCCCCGCCTGGTCGCTTGCGACTCGGATATTTGTAGAAGAGCCTGGTATTCATCTGTTCGCCCAATTCGGAGTAAGGATTTGATTCGTGCCGATCCAGTTCTCCTACTACAACTTCACGCTCTTGAGCGAACTGTCCCTCGTCGAACTGCTGGAAAATTGCCTGGTCGCGAAGGAACCTCATCGATACGGGAAAGTTGGGCGTGGTAGTGGTGAAGTAGTAGTTCACGACTTCTTCATGAGTCTCGCCGTTATAGACAATTCCAAGAGCATCGATGTTTCCCAGGTAGTCGGCGCGAACGCGTTGCTCCGGATTTACTTTAAAGAACATGTGCTCGTAGAGATGCGAAAGACCGTTCAGTTCCGGTGATTCGGTAAACGATCCATTCCGCACCGCGAGTTCCACTGTGACGAGAGGCACCGAGTGGTCTTCTAGAACAATTACCTCGAGACCGTTGGGCAGCACCTTGTTCACAAACGGTGCAGCTTCGGCGAGTGGCGCAGCGGCACTGGCCGGCGAAGTGGATGGTCTCGGGTTTGTTACTTGTGGCTTGGGCTTTGTCTTCTGGACCAAAGCTGACGCTTCAAATGACGGCCCTAAAACGAGGGAACAAAATAGAAGAAGAAATAATAGACTGCGTTTCACAGCGAATGCTCCGTAAATTTGGAGTGCGGTGACTTGTCACCGCTTTGTCCGGCGGCGACCTGTCGCCGCAACCGTTTCGTACCAATCAGAGTGCGGCAGTGAGCTGGCGCAATATTAAAGAGGCGATCCCGACTCCCGTCGGGACCGCACTTCAAACGCAGGCTAGTTCGATGAACTGCCACAGTCATGAGATGTCAGCCTGCGTAAGATTCATCCTGCTCTATTTTCGAGAGCACCCAATCGAACTCACCTGAGGTTATCTTGCCGCCGCAGAATTCACAAATGCCGCTCGCATTGACCTTAAGGGGCGACGCGCAATTCGGACAGCTGAGTTCCGTTCGCACGCGCGAATCTTTTGCCTCTCGATTGCGAATGAACGTCCAGTATTCGCTCCACTCGCGTGTTCTCGTCCGCGAGCCTGAGACCACATTCTCGTTATTGTCGACGGTATAGTCGTTACCTTTCGCCCAAATTCTCAGAGTGATCGCCTGATAAAATGCATCATCCTGAATCTTCACAGGCTGCATTCCGGTGATCACACAGTTTTCCACGACATTCCGCAGCCCCTGTCGCCGGTACGCCTCGATCCAGTACTGGTGCATCTGGAAGATGTTGTCCGTTTCGTGAGGCCGCGCACGCTCCCAATTCAGAGTAGACCAGGCTGCTTGCAATTCATCGAATATCAACTTTGCACGCGCTTGAAAATCCGCCCATGAGAACTGTGGATTCCGTTGCGTGAAGTCGGCCGCGAGCGTTGAAAAGTTAGGTTGAACGACGCTCGGAAAATCTGTCCCAACTTCTTCCACGTCTGAAGTAAGCATTGGTCCGCGTGCTTCGGTCGAAAGCAAGGTGATGTTTTGGACAAACCATTGAAATTCACCACTCTCGATCCTGGTCCCGCAATACGCGCACGCACCGACGCTGTCGCGTTGCAACGGCGCGCCGCAGCGCGGACAGTGCAATGCCGTTGCCTGCGCGGGTGGCGGTGAAAGCAGATCGCGTTTTCGTTCCAGGTTCCAGCGCTCGGTGACGTAGTAAGTCATGCTCCGACCATCGCCCGTTACCTCGGTGTAGTTTGCTTCAAAGACCAGTCCGACTTTCACGACCGGCGACTCAAGACCAACGACCTGCACTGGTCGCATGGACCCGACGATGACACCTGTCACTTCCCGAAGGCCGGACGGGTTCCGACTCAGCAGAGTCTTGCGTGCTGCTTCACTCAAATAGGGCGAAAAGAGATCGAGTGCTGTTGCACCATGACCACGCGCGTCATGAGCTTTGGCGTAAAGCGCATAGACGAAGTCAGTGAAGACTATCTGAGAGAAGTTCGGATCAAACTTTCGTAGACGTTCAAGACTGCGCTCCGCTTCGTTTGGACGAGCATGCTCAGCAACCGGAGGCACGATCGACGAGAAGCTAACCACTTTTTTGCGGCGTCTGAAAAAGTAGACGACCCCTAGAAGCACGATGATGTCGAGCGGTATGCCGATTACGGGATGCTCAAACGTCAGATAGATAAGGAAACGGACGGCTTCGAATATCAACCACGCAAGAGCGCCACCGTCACCATCACCTCCACCGCCGCCACTGCCCCTACTTCCCCCGCCGTAGGATTGACCACCTCCGACACGCGCCAGGATTTCGATGGGAAACAAAAGTAGCCAGCCGCATGTCGCAGCGACAGCCGAGGCCCGGAAGATGAACTTAAGCAACTTGAAATTCATTTAAGTTCGAAACGAGGCAGGTCAGGCAGTTCGTTCGGGTTTTCTCCGGTGGCGGGAACGTGCGCTGTAAGCAGCATTCCAAATTCTCTTATTGCGGTAAGAAATGATGTGGGCTCGGGCTTGTGACCGATCGACTGCAACTCAGCGAGTTCACGATTCCATTTCTGCGCCGGCACCTTTCGCAAAACTCCGCGGTCGGCGATTAATTCTAACTTCCGTTCGAGTAACGAAAGATAGATGAGGACACCCATCTCCGCGTTTGTATTGGCAATGCCGGCTTCGTAAAACATCGCGGCGGCCGCCGTGCGCGTAACTTTGGAGCGGTACTTCTCGGTGGAGAAAAGTCGTCTCAAAAAATTACTACGCGAAGAAATGAATGCGCCGGCAGCAAAGGCGATTGCAACATCGATAGGAACCCAGATTTGATGAAACTCGATTGGGGAAAAGAGTACGAACAGCAGGATGATTACAGCGACGATGAAGCCGAAGAGATAGTCGGCGTGCGCATAGCTGCCGGACCGGGTTCGGACGATGATTATCAATTCCGCGTCTGTCGAAGCTTCGATTTCTTTAATGCACTGCGCGAGGTTGTCGCACGCGGCGTCGTCAAAACGCGGTCGAGTCATTGGAAGGTCAAACGCTATTCGAGGCGAAACCAGGAATAATCGAACGAAGATTATCTTGGCATGCGATGTTGGCCGGTGCAAATACTGGGAGCGCG
>DATIBJ010000090.1:0-21381 GCA_035457565.1 Pyrinomonadaceae bacterium
GGGACCAGCTACATTGAGCTCGGTCAGCAAGCTTACGAACAACGATACAAACAACGGAGAATCGATCACCTTAACCGTCAAGCTAAGTCGCTTGGCTTTCAACTAGTTCCGTGCACCACCTAAGATCAAGTTTCTAAGAAGGCACCGAGGTCACAATGGTTGCACAGGGACGAAACTCAGACTAGGAGACTACCTCATTTACCTCCTCGTTTGGCAAAACCCAACGGATCAGCTACGCTTTTCAGTCCAACTTCCTGCAAGAACCAAAACAATATGACCCAAATCAACGAAGAATCAATCCTGGACGCTCTGCGTCAAATAAAAGATCCTGACCTGCACAAGGATATCGTTACTCTCGGATTCGTCCGCGACTTGAAGATCGACGGCGGCGCGGTCTCGTTTCGAATTGTCTTAACAACGCCAGCCTGCCCCGTCAAAGCCGAAATGGAGACTGCGGCACGTGATCTAACACTCGCGATTCCGGGTGTGACTTCTGTCAACGTAAAAATGGACGCCGAAGTGCCGAAAGGTCGTGGTCTTGGTGAGAAGGTTGTGATCGAAGGCGTAAGAAACATCATCGCGGTCTCATCAGGCAAAGGCGGAGTAGGCAAGTCGACCGTCGCTGTGAACATCGCCGTGTCGCTGGCCCTCGACGGGGCACGCGTCGGTTTAATGGATGCTGACGTTTATGGTCCTAACGTTCCACTGATGCTGGGAGTGAGCGACGCGCGCCCGGAAGTCGACGTTAACCGGCTAATTCCGATTGAAGCGTTCGGTGTTAAGTTGATGTCGATGGCGTTGTTGCAACCGGGCGACAAACCGATGATCGTAAGAGGGCCGATCCTTCACGGGCTCGTGAAGCAGTTCTTGTCGGACGTGAAATGGGGAGAACTCGATTATCTGATCGTGGATATGCCGCCAGGCACCGGCGACGTTCAGTTGTCCCTGGCGCAACTTGTTCCTGTGCAGGGCGCGGTTCTCGTCACTACACCGCAGGATGTCGCTGTCGCAGATGTACGGCGTGCACTTAGAATGTTTGAGACAGTAGCGATTCCGGTCCTCGGAGTTGTTGAGAACATGAGCTATTTCGTTGCACCTGACACAGGCTCTCGTTACAACATCTTTGGTGAGGGTGGCGGACAACGGCTGTCGCTCATGTATCACGTGCCCTTTCTCGGTGCGGTTCCATTAGGGATTGACGTGCGCGAAGGCGGCGATAAGGGCGTCCCGGTCGTAGTTAGCCAACCAGATTCACCTCAAGCCCAGGCGTTCCGCAAAGTCGCGGAAGAAGTGGCGCGGCAGGTGTCGATTGAGGCGATGAAACCCGAACTTGTCGTTTTAGGCAAAGGACAATAAGATAAACACGGGCTTTGGCCTTAGATCTTTGAGCTTTGTTCTTTGTTTTTTGAGAGCAGCGACAAAGTACCAATGACAAAGTACAAAGCACTAACAAAGTATTAGGGAGAGGAAGATAACGAAATGTCAGCAACATCAGCGCCCACCGTGGCCTTGAACGTCACCGAGAGTGCGGCCGCCGAGATTAAGAAGTTTATTGCAAGCGAAGAAGGACTGCCCGAATCGGCAGGTCTTCGGGTAAGAGTAGTTCCGGGCGGCTGTTCCGGTTTTCAGTACAGTTTGAACATCGAAGAGAACTCGCGCGAAGGCGATTTCATCCTCGACGAAAAAGGGGTTCGCATGTTTGTTGACATGTTCAGCGCCCAGTATCTGAACGGAGTCGAGATCGATTATGTGACCGGCGTCATGGGTTCAGGCTTCACGTTCAAGAATCCGAACTCAACGGGCAGCTGCGGCTGCGGTTCGTCGTTCACCGCCTAACAACTTCACAAACAATTCTTCGCGCGGTGCGTATACTTGTTACGCACCGCGTTTCTATTTTGAATTGAAAACGGGAACCGTCCGGCCTGTTACGGCGTCTGATTATTCAACAAACGTCCAGGAAGAGGTCCTATCATGAGTTGTTTCACCTGAAGGCTAGCGGTCTTTTTCCTCTGCGCCGCGGTCGGATGTGGTTTATCCATTTGTACGATGACATGCCGTTACAGCTTTGGACAATTCACCGGATGATCGAAGGCCTGGAGTCACGTGTTCAATGATTGAGCGATTAGCTAACGATCGAAACAAATTCTCGCTGGCCCAAGCTGAGTCGTTAGCAGACATCGATGAGGCACGCACGCTGTTCAAAGAGTACGAAGCCTCGCTTGGCATAAGTCTATGCTTTCAGAGTTTCGATCAGGAGCTTGCGAACCTTCCGGGCGACTACGCCCCACCATCGGGACGTCTCCTACTAGTACGAGTTGAAGGTGAGACTGCCGGATGTATCGCCCTTCGAAAACTCAACAGCGACATCTGTGAAATGAAACGGCTTTATCTCCGTCCAGGTTTTCGTGGAAGAGGACTAGGCGGAAAGATGGTAAAGGCGATTGTTAGTGAAGCAAAAGAGATCGGCTATTCAAAGATGCGACTCGATACTATGCCCGGAAGAATGGACGAAGCCATCAACCTCTATCGCTCAGTTGGCTTCCAGGAGATCGCGCCCTATTACGAGAATCCCACCGGCTGCACCTTGTACATGGAACTTGATTTGACCGAAGTCTAAACTCGACTGGATCCTTGCTCGCTTGCCGCTTGCGTGCAGTTATGTCAAATTCACTCAGCAATCAAAAACATAACTGGAGCTAACATCAATGCCGAAGATTCAAGCGGAAACTGCTACGGGCCTCGTCGAAACTGAAGCGCCTGAAGGAAAGAAACTCGTACTCACACTCGAGGATGCGGGCATCGATATCCTGCACCGTTGCGGCGGCAATGCGCGCTGCACAACGTGTCGGGTGGAAGTACTCGAAGGCGATCCCGGTGAAATGGCAGAACTCGAACGTAACCGGCTTGCGGTTGAAGCTGAGTTGGCACCAAACACTCGACTATCGTGTCAGATCCGAGTGAGTGGTGATTTGCACGTACGCGTGATAAATCAGGTGAGCGTGCGCGGAATAGATGCCGGACCAAGGCCGCTGGATTAAACTGCTCCAACGATTTCGGATTTGGGATTTTGCGTTGACTAAGACATGCAGTCGCTTCGATCAATCAACCTGGCGGCCCAACACGAACTCCGAAATCCGAAATCCCAAATCCGAAATGGTTTGCGCCTGAGGTTACTCAAGGTGTAATCTTCGCGAGTATTTCCAGCAAAACAATCTAAGCAGGCAATTCGTGCGCGGTGTTTAGGATGACAGTCAAGTGGGCCTGTCGACCTTATGTTTAGCGCCTGTTTAGCAATCCGGAGGACATATGCTTATCGAGTCAACTGTGCATCTCCCCTTCAGTCTGGCTATGTTTCAGGATCTATTTCACGCCCCTGACGCGCAGTCTTTCATGCGCATCTTTTTTCGCTGGTTTCACTTCGTCGCAGGCATCACCTGGATCGGGCTGCTCTACTTTTTTAACCTGGTAAACGTACCCGTGCAGAAGGCGCTCGACGCTGACACCAAGAAGAAGGTCAATCCGGATCTTCTGGGTCGCGCGCTTTGGTGGTTCCGCTGGGGCGCGGTCATAACCGTGCTTGCCGGTCTCGCCTACTTCGCCATGTACATCCTGCTGCCGGACGTGAAGAACGCGAACACGTTGGGAGGCGGATCGATTAACGTTTGGTTTGTACTGTTCTCGTGGCTGACTTATCCGATCGTGCTATTCGGGATCGAATTCCTGATCATCAAGAAGGTGCCGGGAGTCATAAAAGACGGACGCGTGTTTGCGGTCGTGATGATCGTTTTGGTGGCGTTCTTCTCGTGGGCTCTCGTCAGGTTCTTCACAGGAATGCTAACTGTTAACGGTGAAAGTTGGGCGAGCAACAAGACTTACTCGATCGGCATTGGTGGTGCGTACGGCCTGGTGATGTTGCTGAATGTGTGGGGAATAATCTGGCCGAACAACAAACGCATCCTGGCAGCGACCGCAGGCACCGGTCCGGCAGCCCCGCCGGAACTCGCGCGTCAGGCATTCATTGCGTCGAGAACGAACGCCTGGCTATCGTTGCCGATGCTGTTATTCATGGGAACGTCGCACGGCGATTGGATCATGCTCGGCAAGTAGGTTTCACGTCAAAGCAAACTCTCCAACAAGAACAGCCGGGATAACCCGGCTGTTCTTTTTCTTCACCGCTCTCTCACCGCTACCTTCAAAAATCATTTTCCTTTAACCGGTTCGCAACGTCTGCCCTTGCGAACGGTCCCAGGACCACACTTCTTTCTCGACGCTGTGCGTCCATTCGACTTTGTTGAGGCCGACAAACTGGGAGGCGTCGTGAGCGCGGGTGCCAGCAGAATGTAGCCGCCGCTCGCTTCATTGGCATCAGCGCTAGTAACTACATCCCCGACGGACGTTGTCCTCACCTGTCCGGCTCTACGCTTACGACTTCGGAGAGTCGGGCTTGGCGAGGCAGACGGACTCGGTGTCGGAGTCGGTGCTGGCCCAACAGATATGGTGATAATCGCGTTTCGTCGATAGCCATTATCGTCGCTAGCCCACGCATACAATTCGTGAGTCCCTTGCGGAGGATTCGCAAAACTGATGCTGTAAGTTCCATCTGCATCCGGCGTTGTATCCCGACCTAATGGTCCAACAAGACTGCTATTAAACTCCACGTTTGCGATATGGCCATCAGCATCGCTCGCGGTTGCCTTCAAAAGGATGATCGACGTCGTAACGAATTGACTACCAGTGGTTGGGCTCACCCAGGCGACAGTTGGAGAGGCGTTCGTCACGATGATTCCAACAATTGCTGATTGTGCAGTGAGCCCGCCCGCGTCAGTCGCTACGGCATACAGACCGTAAGAGTCCGGTTCGGCAGCCTGAAACGATGCGGTGTACGGCGCGGTCGTATCGCTGCTGATAAAGTGCGTCGTACCTCGGTAGTTGTAGTAGAAATCGACTTTGGCAAGCTCACCGTCGTCCTGCACGTTTGCCGTTACAGTGACAGCCGAGTTCTTCGGCGTCTGGGTTCCTGCGGTCGGTGAGGTAATGAACACCTGCGGCGGCTGATTGACGGGAATCGTTTCCGGTCCAGTGTTTAAGGCGTAGAGGTAGCAATACAATTGTTGAAAAGGAAGGTTCTGGTCGCCGTTAATGTCACCGGCTAAATAGCCAGTGTTTCCATCGGTGCTAAACGTTGCCCGACCGGCGAGGAAGATATTTCCGTATGGCGGAAAGTTCGGATCGTTTGGCAACGGTTGACGCCAAAGTTCAAGGCCCGTAGTAGGAGCGACTGCTAAAAAGATGCTCTGTTGTCCGAATGAACCGCCACCGCCAAGAAGTATGGCTGTATTCGTCGCGTTGACAACTGGACTATTCGTGAAAATGGAGCTTCCATCGGGCAGCAACGCATCATAATGCCACTTTTCACTGCCATCGGGATTCACTGCGAATAAACGCGAGTTGCCTTTGATGTAGTGAACATTGTCAGGTCCGGCATCAGGAGGTCCGTTCGGAGTTGCGCCGTACGGTGGAAAAGGAAACGAATAGACCAACCGGCCGGTCAGTGGATCTAGTCGAGTCCCGAAGTGACGCACACCTTCGTCTGGTGCAATCGCCATAATCCCGCAGCAACCACCACCGCGTTCCCACACCAATCGACCATTGAAGTCGTAGGCAAACGTACCCCCGTTTACAAAGCTCGGATCAGGATCCGGAAACACGTCGAAAGCGAAATAGAGGTGGGGCAACTGTCGTCCGAAAGTGATCTCTTTGCCGTCTGAACCATAGCGATGGAAATCACGATTAACAGACCATGCCACTGTTCCGTCAGGACGTAACGCAGTTAGATTGCGTCCAATTGGATTTCCGTTGATATCAACTAGTGAACGGAAGATGACGTAGATCTTTCCGTCTGGACCAACACTTGGACCAGCACGCACTGATTGAGAATCACCGTCGACGAAAGTCCACTTGCGAGTTCCGTCGGGATTGAATGCGTTTACTGCGGCGGCCACGACACCAGCGGAGTTAGGCTCGGCCGACGCTGCATAGATCGTTCCGTCAGGACCGACCGAGACAGGATCGTCGCCCGTTGCACCGGCGACGGCCCACTTCAACGCACCTTCGGCTGTCCACGCGTACAGAAAACCCGCGTTCGTTCCTGCGTAGATAGTTCCTGCGCCAACGGCACCGGGAGGAGCAACAGCAACACGGCCGAGTATGTAATCGCCAACCGCTTCAGCTCGCCAACGAATGCGCTCAGTCGGCTGACGCATCGTGACTCCGACATCAGCAGTAGCGGTTCCTTCACTAGTAACGATCTGAACCACTACTGTGCCGACCGAAGCGCTCTCCGGTACATGCGCAACAATGAAGGTGTCTGTCCAGTAGGCAATGAACGGCGACGGTTTCCCGTCGATGCGAAGAAGGTTAATGCCTTGCCGTTCTCCAAAGCCTGAGCCAGTAATTCTGATGATGCCGCTCCGTTGTGCCGAGGAGGGATTAATCCCGCGGATCTCTGGCGCTAGAAGGTTTGTGCTTGCAGTACTGCGTGAAGGCGGCGTCATCAGCAATGCAACTGCTGCCAAAACGAGAATGCCAAAACATACGAAAATCCGGATATGGAATCTGGGAAAGGGGTTGGAATTCATAAGAATCTCCCGGGTTCACGACCAGCCCGACCCAACCGAGACTTCACCCTATGCACAGAAGAACCGCTTGCTGTTTATGCGACGCGCCGAACCAGTTGGAGTCGGGCGTGTCAAATGAATGCGAGTGCGACGTCGCTAGATGAAGTTCTCTTGAGCAACTTTTGTTCCCTCAAAAATGTCGCGCTAATTCGATGGGTAAACGGGAGCGGCGCGTGCTAATCCCCGCTGTCGGAGCGAACAATCACTCAAGAACGAGTCGGAGTATGCATTAAAGCATTCAAGCCGAGGCTTTGCTGCTGGTCGGAATCGGCACAGTAATTCCGCAGCGTCACAACTAGTTTGTAAAACTCCGGCGCAATATTCACTACCTATGGAGGGGATATGAGCGCAACAGACATTTATAAACCGCGACAATTCAATCTCAGCGGATTGAACGGAATTTCGGATGAAACTCTCGAAATGCACTTCAAGCTGTATGAGGGTTACGTAAAAGAGACTAACAATCTCAGTGAGCGGATCAACGAGTTCATCGCCGACGGTAAAGTCGATCAGGAAGAATTGCCAGCGTATTCGGAGCTAACGAGACGACTCGGTTTCGAATACAACGGCATGGTCCTGCATGAATACTACTTCGACAATCTGAAAAGCGGCGGCGGCACGGGTGATCCAACGAAGTCGACAGAATTCGTTAAGGCGGCGGAGTCGGCGTTTGGTGCTTATGACATTTGGAAAGCTGACTTCGTTGGCATTGGAAAAATGCGAGGCGTTGGCTGGGCCATCTGTTACCAAAATCCGGCAAATGGCCGGCTGTCCAATCATTGGATTACGCTTCATGAAACAGGAAACGTTGCCGGGTTTACACCAATTCTCGTGATGGACGTTTGGGAACACGCGTTCCTGCTCGACTACAAACCTGCGGAGCGACCGAAGTACATCGAAGCGTTCTTTTCGAATATCGATTGGAATGCAGTGGAAGGACGATTGGGAAAAACGAGCGGCGCAAAATCGGCACGCGCATAACTTCCCAAAGAAGACTAGCCGCAGATTCACGTAGACGCACGCAGATCAGAAGCCAAAGACGGTGATTTCGCTTTTGCTGGATCCGCGTTATCCGCGTGATTCTGCGGTTCGTTCTTATTTCTCCGGCAGCGGCGGCTTAGTCAAACCGCAATCGGTCACACTTAACGATTTCAAAAAGTTCAATAGATCCTGCCGCTGGTCCGGAAACAGCTTGTGAGGCTGCAGGTTCGTTTTGTCGAGATGCTCGTTTGGTTTTCCCCCGGCCAGCATGATATCGACCGCCTCTTCGAGCGTCGCCGTGCTTCCATCATGAAAATACGGCGCCGACTTTGCTATATCTCGTAGCGTCGGCGTCTTAAACGCGCCAGTGTCCTTTGCGTTGTTGGTAACTTTGAAACGGCCCGGATCTGGTTCTTTTTGGTCCATTCCAATGCCGACGTTGTGATACTGCTGATCGGTGAACAGCACGCCGTCGTGACAGTTGTTACATTTGATCGCCTGGAAGATATTCGAACCGCGCCACGCGCTTTGATCGATTGCCGTTTTATCTCCCGCCTGATAACGATCCCACGCGGTGTTTCCGCTAATGATCGTGCGTTCAAATGCAGCGATCGCTTTGACGATGTTGTCGGGCGTAGCATCGCTCTGAAAGACTTGTTGAAATTGTGCTTTGTAACCTTGCAAGGCGTTGAGTTTCGCCGCAATCTCATCGGCTTTGGCGCCCATGTTCGCGCCGGTCCAGGCGGCCATCGCCTGCTTCTCGAGCGAAGGACTGCGGCCATCCCAATAGAACTCGTGGTGATATCCGATGTTCCAAAGAGTCGGGCTACTTCTCGGCAGCTGCTTGTTGAATGCGCCGACGGCTTTCGCAAGCCCGTCAGTCAATCCCTTCTCGCAAACATGACATGAGTAGCACGACCTGGAGCCGTCGCCACTCAAGCGTTCGTCAAAAAATAGCTGTCGGCCCAGCGCTACCTTCTCCGGAGTCAAAGGATTGTCAGCCGGGATCGGCATAGCTTCGTAAGTCGACAGTTGTGCGGGCAGCGGTTGAATTTCAGGTTTGAATCCACCGGCCGTTTCGGTATACGTGCCTCTGTTGCAAGCAACGAGGAAGGCCGCAGCGATAAGAAGAAGACCAATTATCAGGCTCAGAAAATAACGTCTGGTTGTGCTCATAGAGATCGGCGCCAAAGGAGAGGCGCATTTCGCTTCAAGTTAGATTGGTATTTCGACGCGGATTCTGACACCGGCGGTTGGAACTTGTCTAGCGTATTCGTGGACTGTTTGGATCAAAAAACACTGGGTACCAGAACGCGGTAGCGTCGGGCCCCGATTCCTACTGGGCGGACCGATAATCGAAACGACCCCACGCTACCGCGTTCCGGTACTGACTGTTATTCTGACAACTTCAAGACATGAGGTCCGTCGTCAATAACAGAACAGGAACGAAGCGACTGATTCCATCGTCGGCTTGCGGTCGATTGTTGAATTCGATCGCTTCGTTCCCGTTCCCTGGATACAGCACACGCGCTGTCATTTATATATTTGCGATGCTTGTCGCTGTAGTGCCTGCAGGATGCAGTTCAAACGAGAACGCGCACACGACTGCAACAACGTTCGTCGCGCCTCCGCCACGGCAGGTCCTCAAACTAGTGCCGGGAGAGATGTACGCTCGAATCCCACCTTCTCCATGTGAGAGTGCGTCGCCAACGAAGATCGACGAATGCACCGGAGTCGATCCCAAGAAGCCTTTGCTGACTTTCGATTTGCCGAGAACGACCTTTCGTGTGGGTGACGTTGTGTCGATCAACTTCGCTGTTCGTAATGCACAGTTGCGCGACAACGGCGGCGAGTTTCGGATTCGCTACATCATTGATGACGACGATGCGCTGTGGGCCGATAGAGATGAACCGTTTGGTTTATCAGGCTGGATGCCAGGCAAACACACGATCCGACTTGAACTAATTGGACCAGATGGGTGGCCTTATCGAAACGGCAATCAGAACATAATCACTCGGGAGATTACAGTTCAGTAAGAGTCTGATCTAACCTTCAACTGAGGCCCCTACTCACCTTCCAAAACACTCACGCCCATCGGCAGAGTGCAACGTCCAAAAGATGAACGCTCAACCCTCGGTGAAAAAACTCAAGTCAAATAAACGCAGTAGGGAAGGGCGGTTTAACCCCGCTACAGATCCAATCGATTCAACGTTGGATCAACCGAATCTTGAGCGGGGGGTGAACCACCCTTCCCTACTGCGATTTAACCAGCTTGAATTATTTCTTGCAGCTTGACCGCTGATCTTTGCCCCTCGCGCGCTTCGATGACATTTCAGTTTGTACGTTACGCCATCACTGGTTAGACATTCGGTCACACAGTGGTCGATACTGGTAAGGTTGCAAGAATCTAGAGAGCAATTCAATGCACTGGTTTCCGAAGCTGCGACGTGCACGCGATGTCCGGGGATGTGTGGGCGCAGTGCGGTTCTGAGTGAATTGAACGGCTCTCTCAACGCGCAGGTGTTGTTTATCGGCGAGGCACCCGGTCGCAAGGGCGCGGATAGAACACGAGTGCCTTTCTCCGGTGATCAGTCGGGCGCAAACTTCGATCGCTTCCTTGCTTCGATTGGTTTACGGCGCGAGCAGGTTTTTATTACGAGCGCGGCGTTATGTAATCCACGAAGCACGTCGGGTGCAAACCGTCGACCGACGCAAAAGGAACTCGCGAATTGTTCGACGTTTCTACAGCGAACGATCGAGCTGGTGAATCCGCGGGTCATTGTCACGCTTGGATCGGTCGCGCTTGAGGCACTCAAACGCATTCACTATCATGAACTCAACCTGAAAGAGTCAGCGGCAAAGATACAGTGTTGGGGCAGTCGTGTTTTGGTCCCGATTTATCATCCAAGCCCACAAGTACTCGCTTCGCACCGGCGTGAGGCGGAACAACTGAACGACTACCAGGTCGTTGCGAACGTTATCGACGGTCTTGGACAGGACTGACAAGATTCACAAGATTAAGCGTAAGGAAGTTAAGTTGAATCTTTTTTTTCAGACCGAGCGTTTTCTTATTGATTAGAGTCATCGTGTTAATCCTGTAATCCTGAAATCTTGTCTAGTATGCGTGAACAAGAAGTAAAGCGATTGGCGCTGGACGAGGTACATGCGCTCTACGGCGCTCACTTTCGTGAAGAAGACGGATGGCGGCTGCCGGCGAATTATGGTGATGCTGAAGCTGAGTACGCTTCCGTGCGCGACCTCGGTGCCGGCTTGATTGATCTTTCAACCCGGGGACGCATTCACGTCACCGGATCTGAAGCTCTAATGTTCCTGAACGGCCTCGTCACGAACGACATGAAGACACTCGACGAGAATCGCTGGATGCCAGCTGTTTTTCCGAACGTTCAAGGCCGTATTCTCGCTGCTGTTCGAATCGTGCGGACGACAGACCGTTACTTGCTTGACACCGAAAGTACAACTCACGATCGCGTCGTGAAAACAATTGAACGATTCACACTGGCTGGCGACTTCAAAGTTGCGGATCTCACCGATTCGACTACGATGCTGACAGTTCAGGGTAAGTCAGCTAAAGAAGTTATTAAGAAGATCGCGGGTGAAGCGGCTGACCTTGATCAAAACTGTGCGCGTGAGATTCAGTGGCGAGATCAATCGCTCATGTTGATGCGCGCGACCCACACCGCCGAAGACGGCTTCGATCTAGTAGTACCAACGGAGAACGCAACGGCACTTTGGGACAATTTAGTTGAAGCCGGTGCGCGGCCAACAGGTTACGATGCATTGGAAATACTTCGCATCGAAGCTGGGATTCAACGTTTCGGCCGCGACATGGATGAGACAAACGTCGTCACCGAAACGAATCTTGATCATGCCATTAGTTATACGAAGGGCTGTTATCTTGGACAGGAGATCATCGTCAGGATCAAACATCGAGGTCACGTGGCAAAGAAGTTGACTGGCCTCGTTTGCGACCGCGACGTAGCGATCGACCCGGCATCGTCGATCCAGTCAGAGGCTGGCGCCGAAATCGGACGAATCACTTCAGCGACGTTTTCTCCAGCGCTCAACCGAACGATCGCGCTCGCCTATGTTAAGTATAAATTCCTAGACCCAGGCACCACGGTCAGGGTGAGTTCTTCAGCGGGTCAGGTTACCCTTACCGTTTCTGAACTGCCGTTTGTACACGGCAGTTGGCATGCCCAGTAAAATGCGCGCGTTGACAACTATTCAATTGTCGGGACTTCTTGCGTTTCGGCTTTGCTGCCTGATGTGAGGCGTGGCTCTGCCTCGTCGACAGAGAAGAAGATTTATTTCGGCTGCGCCGCTGGTTCGGGCTCCGCCCTTCCGCGCATCAAAAAACTTAACTAGCAAGGCGCACAGCGCATCAAGGGCTAAGCCCTAAAAAGAACGGCCGGCTTATGGCGAGGCAGAGCCACGCCTCACATCAGGCGGCAAAGCCGTATGGAAAGTCGACCAAAGAAAACCCAGAAAGATAGCCGTTTGCTCCTCTGGCTTGAGCTAGTTCAGTAGACGTCAGATACCATGTCTGATCTTTCGGAGCCCGCAAATCCGCCACGCGATCTTGATTACACTCAAGCGCGCCTGGCTTATTCGATCATCGAATCCTTGCTGGAGCACACGCGCGTCGTGAGCGATCTCGTCGCGTTGATGGCCCAGGTGTTAGACGAAGACACCACGAAAGCCGTCACGCAAACGCCAACCTGGACGGCGTACCTCGATAGCCGACGCGCGCTCGAACGCACAAAAGCGGATGTTGAGAAGTTTTCTGAAGAGATGAAGAAGCTGGAATAACCTAGTGAGCTATCTGCTTGACCTTTTCCGCAAACAATTTTAATGAGAGCCGCGAATCGTCGTTCAGGTCGAATCTAACCCCGCCCATCTTGATTGCCAGTTTTTCGGCAGCTGCAAGTTGCTGAAAGTCCTCCACCGGAACTGAAAACACCATTCGCTCACCTGTCCACCGCCTGCCCGGCACAGGGTTGCGTACGGCCGATCTGTTGGAGCCAAAGTGCACTTCCTTTCCATCGACGACGAACACCACATACAAATCAGTATTCAACTTCCGCGCTTTGACGATCGTGAACAGCTCGACTTCGACCTGCGGTTGCGTCTGTTTGGTCTTGTATGAATGGGTAAATGCTGCGCTAAGATCGACCCTGTGATAGCGATCGATATCTTCAGCGATGCGAAATGGCACAAGCCGCGCGGTAATCACATCCTTATCGAGATTGTGATTGATCTGGATCGTCTGTTGGTAATTTCCCGAGGGTGTTTGGAGATGCGCGCCGGACGAGAGTTGCGCGAAACAAAGGCACAGCCACAGACCAAAACAACTGACTCTCAAGAAAGTATTCATCGAACTAACCCACCTTGCACGTTATTAAATTGATTATTCCCCACGCATGCGATCGTACTTCGACGACCTCGAGTCCCGCGGACTTTGCCAATTCAGAAGTCCGTCGATTCATGTGATCCGCAAACAGCGGCACAGTAAAAAGATTTAGCACGTCAAAGACGAAACCTAATAATCCTGCAGGCCTGACGTGGTCGAGCAAAATTATTATGCCACCAGTGCGCACCACGCGGCGTAACTCCGCGAATGCCGCTTGAGGGGAAGCGACTGAGCAGAACACCAACGTTGCAAACGCCGCCTCAAATGAATCGTCAGGAAAGGGAAGTTGTTCGGCGCAGTTTTGCACAAGCGAAACTCGCGAAGGCTTCTGTTTGTCGCACGCTCGCTTGATCATCTCCGAGTTTGGTTCGCTCGCGACGCCTGATGCTCCGGCGGGATAATAGATGAAGTTCAATCCCGTTCCCGCGCCGACTTCGAGAATTTGAGCATTGGCGGGCAGGAGTGAAAGCGCTTCCGCTCTCAGCGTCGGAAAGAAGCGCTGCTCAAAACGACTTATCGCTTCATAGTTGGGTGCGAGTTCGTTGTAGGTAACCAGCGGCATTCTACTTCACGATCATGATCACCTGGCGTTCGCGACCGCCATCAAACTCGCAGAGGAAGATTCCCTGCCAACGTCCAAGCAACAGCTGTCCGTCTTTGAAAGGAATGGTGACGGAAGAGCCCGTCAAGCTCGCTTTGATGTGCGCGTCGGAATTCTCTTCACCGTGACGGAAGCCCATACCGTGTTGAGGAATGAGTGTGCGAAGTGCGTGCAGCATATCGCGCGGCACATCAGGATCGGCATTTTCATTTATCGTCAGCCCGGCCGTCGTGTGCTGCACGTAGAGCACGACGATGCCTTCCTTCTCATCTGACTCTTTTAGTTTGCTCGCTACTTGATCAGTGAACTCAACGAGCTCTTCACGTTGATGGGATTTTACTTTGAGGATGTACATTGCAATGTCCGATAAACTTCAGTTTGTCGTCTAGGTCCGGATCCCTCAATAGCTTTCAGAAACTGTACGCGTTATTCCTGAAAGATGTTGAATCAACGGCATCTGAACGACAAACTAAAGTTTATCGAACATTAGCGACCCGACGCCTTGCGTTTGAGCAACGCCCAACCGGTCGGAAGTACCGCTGCGGCGAGGATGATCTTGATCACATCGCCGATCAAAAACGGCGCGACCCCAACATTGAACGCAGCGACCGGCGTCGCCTTCAACCCAACCATCAGCCACGCCCATCCGGCCATTAAAATCACCACAGATCCAATGGCCATCGCGGCGACTGCCGTGAGGAATCGCTTATCCCAACCATGTTCAGAGAAAGCCCCGGTGATATATGCCGCCGCCGGAAATGAAACGAGATAACCACCGGTTGGTCCCAGGAAAGTTCCAATACCCGCTGTACCACCCGCAAAGAAAGGCAAGCCCGCAGCGCCTTCAATCAGATAAACGATTAAGGCTGCTGCCCCCAGACGCGAACCGAGCAAAGCGCCGGTCAATGTCACGGCAAAAGTTTGCAGTGTGACTGGCACTGGTCCAATTGGGATTGCAATTTGCGCGGCGATCGCATTGAACAAACTGAACGCAATCACGATAGACACAGTTCGCGTCATGTCCATCGGCGATAGTGCCGCACCAATCAACGTATCTGCTTTAACATTGGACGTCATAGGTTTTTATCAGCTTCAATAATCAATGGTCGCCAAACTAATCTCCAGCAGCAGCTCTCGTTACGTCAGCTACCGGCGCCTTTTCAATCGCCGCGGTACCGATGCGCATGCCGTGGAACGAACGCCACACAAAGAACAGTGAGACGAGGAAGAACACCAACGCGAGAATCTGCGTGAATGTCGCGTTGCCATCATTGCGATCTGTCAAACTAACAGCGAGCTCAACAGCCAGTAGACCAAACAACGTGGTGAACTTAATAACCGGATTCATCGCCACCGATGAAGTGTCTTTGAATGGATCACCGACAGTGTCACCAACGACAGTTGCGTCGTGAAGTGGAGTTCCTTTGGCTTTCAGATCGACTTCAACCACCTTCTTTGCATTGTCCCACGCGCCACCGGCATTCGCCATGAAAATCGCCTGATAAAGACCAAACACGGCAATTGAAATCAGATAGCCAATAAAGAAGAAAGGTTCGACAAAAGCAAAAGCAAGCGTCGAGAAGAACACGGTCAGGAAGATATTGAACATGCCCTTCTGCGCATACTGTGTACAGATTTGCACGACCTTCTTACTATCAGCAACCGAGGCTTTTTCCACTCCTTCAAGACGAATGTTTGCCTTGATGAACTCAACCGCACGATACGCGCCCGTGGTAACTGCCTGGGTTGAAGCGCCGGTGAACCAATAGATGATGGCACCGCCGGTAATCAACCCAAGCACGAACGGAGCGTGTAATAGCGACAGGCTTTCGGTTCTCACCGTCAGACCGTTCGTCAGGGCCATGATAATCGAGAAGATCATCGTCGTGGCGCCAACGACAGCCGTACCGATCAAAACCGGTTTCGCCGTAGCTTTAAAGGTATTGCCGGCGCCATCGTTCTCTTCCAATAGATGCTTGGCGCGGCTGAAATTCACATCGACGTTGTACTCTTGCTTCAACTCTTCGGCGAGGTTCGGCACGTGTTCGATGAGCGATAACTCATAAACCGACTGCGCGTTATCAGTGACCGGGCCGTAAGAGTCGACCGCGATCGTCACGGGACCCATTCCGAGAAAGCCAAAAGCGACGAGACCAAAACCAAACACCGGCGCCGCAACCTGCGACACCATCAATGCACCGAGGTCAAGACCCTCATACACTCCAAGCGTAGTAAAGAAGTAGGCGATCGACATCAAGCCAACGATGCTGATGCCGAGCCAGTATGCCGAGAAGTTTCCAGCGACAAGCCCTGAGAGGATGTTGAGTGATGCGCCCCCCTCTTTCGATGATGTGACGACTTCGCTGACGTGTCGCGACTCAGTCGAAGTGAATACTTTGACGAGTTCAGGAATGATTGCGCCGGCGAGCGTGCCGCACGAAATGATCATGCTTAGTTTCCACCAAAGCGTGCCGTTGCCGCCCAACGCCGGAATGGTGAACCACGAAACAATGAACGTCGCAGCTACTGAAACGATCGAAGTGATCCACACCAGGGACGTCAGCGGCGCTTCAAAGTTCATATTGTCAGCGGTTTTGTAGCGTGCCTTCGCAATAAGGTCGTTGACGAAATAAGAACCTGCGCTGGCGATGATCATCATCACACGCATGATGAAGATCCATACCAACAGTTGAACTTGTACCGTCGGATTTCGCACGCCCAGCAGGATGAAAGTAATCAGCGCCACACCGGTGACGCCATAGGTTTCGAAACCGTCGGCACTTGGCCCAACAGAGTCGCCCGCGTTGTCGCCGGTACAGTCAGCAATAACACCGGGGTTGCGCGCGTCGTCTTCTTTAATCTTGAAGACGATCTTCATCAGGTCAGAACCGATGTCGGCAATCTTGGTGAAGATTCCGCCGGCAATACGCAGCGCAGCGGCGCCGAGCGACTCGCCTATCGCGAACCCAATGAAACATGGACCCGCATAAGCTCCGGGAATGAAAAGGAGAATACAAAGCATGATCAATAGTTCGACGCTGATTAGCATCATCCCAATGCTCATACCGGCTTTTAGCGGAATCGCATAAAGCGGAAAAGGCTTTCCCGCCAGACTGGCAAACGCCGTTCGCGAATTGGCGAACGTGTTAACGCGAATACCAAACCATGCGACTCCGTAACTGCCCGCGATACCTACAAGGCTGAAGGCGAGAATGATCAGCACTCGCGGTATCTCCATCCCCTGAAGTACGCCAAAGTAGAGAACAATGATGACGGCTATAAACGCTTCGAGAATGAGAATAAATTTTCCCTGCGTTATGAGATACGTCTTGCAGGTCTCGTAGATAAGTTCGGAAATCTCACGCATCGAACGATGAACCGGCAATCGTTGCAGGTTCATGTAAATGGCGAGACCGAAAACCAAACCGAGAATGCAGATGACGATACCGATCAATAAGAGGTTGTGACCATTCAGGCCGCCAACGAACGTCACTCGCGTGAGATCGGGCAACTGAAGGTTCGCTTCGCCACCATGCGACTGCGCCTGTGCGGTTAGAGAACAAACAAACACGAAGGCGGCCGTCACAATCGCAGAGATCGATAGCCGTAGTTTTGATTCCACTTTGATAAAAATCCTTTCCTGACTTACGAAAAATGGCGAGATATGAGCTTTTTACCGCCGGTTTCCAGACAAACCAGTTCATCTCCGGAGCGACCCCGGACACCTCAGCGCCCGACCGCGACCTTAAGCAAAGCGCGTATTATTGCCGATTTGCGCTGAAACTGTCCAATTCAGGAGTGGGAGCGCAGGAGTCGGCGCACTCCAGCTGACCGAAACCGCTCAACGAATGTCCGATACCTTTTAAAGCGTATCAGACATTCGATCTGTTCCAGGATCGGAACATCTCGAACTTGCAGATCCTTCATAATTCCAAATTCCTAAAGACCGACGGCGCCAGATTCCAAGCTGCCCAATCCCTCTCTCAAACCCAAACCTAATCAAACCCCTTTCTCATCCTCTCGAACGCACCACTCGATCGCGTGCGGGCATGTCCATTGCCTATTTAGCCGTTGCCGAGAAGGTCCGAACGACTGTGTGTTCGATTAACGGAACAAGATCAAACAGGCAGAGCTTCAACCTAACTCCAGCACTTCTACTCCCCATTGAAAATCAACAGGTAAAAGTACGGAGATCTTTATGAATAGCTTTCGAAGAGTCAGCGAGATATTCATCGTCGCTGTGTTTGTGTTCGCCTCTATGTTGACGGCCCACGGTCAGGTCACTACCGGCGGTGTTCGCGGCAGTGTTCTTGATCCGCAGAATGCTGCCGTAGCAAATGCGAAAGTGACGATCACAAGGAAGTCGACTAAGACAACAGCAACAACCCAGACCAACGACTCTGGTCAATTCGAATTCAACAACCTCGCTTTGGGTGACGACTACGAAGTGGCGGTCGAAGCCCCGAGCTTCAAGACACTGACGCTTTCGAACGTAAAGGTGCTGCTGAATCAGGTGACTGACCTGACAGCTGTACTTGAGGTGGGAGGCATCGGTGAAACAGTAACCGTTACCGCTACCGGTACCGAACTCGTCGACACAACGACGAACACGTTGTCGAAGAGTTTTAGTGACAGACAAGTCGTCGAATTCGCTCAGACCAACGTTGGCGGCGCTTTCGGCGGTGGCGTGAACAACCTGGCATTGATTGCACCCAACGTCGCAAGCTCTGGAGGAGTTGGCGTCGGTTCAGGGGGTTCAATTGGCGGACAACGACCACGAAACAACAACTTCATGGTTGACGGTGTCGACAATAACCGGAAAGACATAACCGGTCCGCAGATTTATGTTTCTCCCGAAGTCGTTCAGGAGTTCTCTCTCCTGCAGAATCAGTTTTCAGCAGAGTTCGCACGCTCGAACGGTGGTCAATTTCTCACCGTCACGAAGTCAGGCACCAACGATTATCACGGATCACTTTACGGCTTCTTCCGCAATCGTTACCTGAACGCGCTCGATGCTCGTCAGATTGAAGAGAACTTTGTGCGAGAGCGTGATGTGCCGGGGACGCAGTTTATGCCACGTTTTGACTTCTTCCGCGGTGGTGGGAATCTCGGTGGGCCACTGTATCTGCCAAAGTTTGGAGAAGGTGCGCCCGATCTTTGGAGCGGAAAGAACAAGCTCTTCTTCTTCACTTCGTATGAACGACTACATACTGGCACCGCCGCTGTGCCCGCGGGCATCACCGCGCTGACGTCGTCAGCACTCGCGACAGTCGGAAGCACGCCTGGCGTTTCCGCCACAAATCTCGGTGTCTATCGCGATTTCGTTCCTGTTGCAGCAGTAAACAACGCAGGGTCGATTAACTTCTGTGGGGTTCAACCGGACATTAACGGACTCTGCCCTGCGGGCAACACTGTTGCCTTGCCAATCGGCACGATCGAGTTACCGCCGCAACCACAGTTCACCAAGCAGAACAACTTCCTTTTGAACATCGACTTCATCCAAAGTGCTGACACTAACCATCACGCACGTTGGAACTCAACTGACAACTATGGCGTCACCCTGGCAGGACTGCCGCTCTTTAACGAGCCGACGCCTGCGAAGCAGCGCTTGTTATCCTACACGCTGGTTCACAACTTCACCCAGAGTATCTCGAACGAAACGAGACTAGCGTATCGCCGCTCAGACCTCTCGTTCCCGGTTACAACCGGTTTCCGGTTCCCCGGCCTTGACACGACATTTCCAAACATCGGTCTTCAGGACCTGGGAATCGACATTGGACCACCGGCAAACAATCCGCAAACCGGCATCGAGAACAGTTACCAGGTTGTGAACAACCTGACCTATCTGAAGGGTAATCACACCTTCAAGTTTGGCGGTGACTTTCGCGACATCATTGCGCCTCAAACGTTTACGCAGAGAGGTCGAGGAGATTACCAGTACACCGACTCGACGCTGTACTTCTACGACCTTGCGCCGGACTTTACTGCTCAGCGAAGCGTTGGCGACGTGGTCTATTACGGAAACCAGAAGATCCTCTACGCGTTTGCGCAGGACGATTGGCGCGTGAGGCCAAACTTCACTCTCAATCTTGGCGTTAACTATTCCTATCAACAGCCTCCGAAAGGAACAGAGCTCCAGGACCTGAATGCGATTGCAAGCGTTCCGGGCTTGATCGACTTTCACGCGCCGAAAGCGCAGACAAAGAACTTCGGGCCACGTATTGGCTTCGCATACTCTCCGGATTATTCGAATGGCCTGCTTGGAAGGTTGTTTGGCAACAGTGGCAAGACTTCCATTCGTGCCGGCTTCTCGATGAGTTATGACTACATCTTCGACAATGTGTACATCCTTGCTCTGCCGCCGCAAGCACAGCAGACAGTCGATGTCACTGGACCGCCGCACACGCCTAACTTCTTAGCCAACGGTGGAATTCCAAATGTGTTGATACCTGCTGGTAACGATCCAGCCGCAGCAAGAGCCGCGACCGGGGCGTTTATTCCGGATCAGGAAGTTCCATACTCAGTGACCTGGACAGGCAGCTTGCAACGGCAGATTGGCGAAGATTGGGCCGTCGAATTCCGCTACCTCGGGACTCGTGGCATCCACCTGTTAACTCAGAACCGTATCAACCGGCGGGCTACGGCTTCGGAGGAGCTTGGATTCTTGCCAACATATCTCTCCGCTCCGACGCAAGCCCAACTCGACGCATTGCCGCTGACACTTACTCAGATCAATGCGCGAAGCAATTTCGTTCCGGCGTACGAAGCGGCCGGATTCACGAATCCAGGTAGTGTCGTGGGATTCCTTTCGAACGGCAATTCAACCTATCACGGAGCTTCCGGTCAGTTGATTCGTCGCTTCTCGAATGGTTTCCAATTGAACGCGGCTTACACCTGGAGTCACCTAATTGATGACACCACCGCCGAAGTCTTTTCCACCGTGCTCAGTCCGCGACGTGTGGAAGACTTCCAGAATCTCACGCGAGACAGAGCAGATTCGGCGCTCGATCGACGACATCGCTTTGTGACGTCGTTTATCTACGAACTACCCTGGTTCGCAACAAATCAAAACCGTTGGGTTCGTGGGATTCTTGGTGGCTTCAGCTTTGCGGGAACTTACAGTGCAGAATCGGGAGAGAAGGCCACAGTGCTTTCAGGAATCGATTCGAACGGCAATGGCGACGCCGCCGCTGATCGTGCGATCAGAAATCCAAACGGGATTCGGGGAACGGGAACGACCGTCACCGCGCTGACCAACAGTGCGGGTGAGATCGTCGCGTACCTGGCGGATAACCCAAGTGCGGAATACATCCGCACAGGACTGGGCGCGCTTTCAAACTCGGCACGCAACACGCTTCAGCTGCCGGGAATCAACAATCTCGACTTCTCGATCTTCAAGAATTTCCGTTTTGGAGAAAATCGTCGTGTTCAGTTACGCGCCGACTTCTTCAATGCGTTCAACCATCCACAATACATTCCCGGATCGCCAAACGACATCCAACCGGTTAACACGACCGCAGTTGGACAAGTGAACACGATCACGGCTGCTACGATCAGCGCTGGCAACCCGGGCGTCGCCACATTCAATCGAGCGGATCGCGTCTTCTCGAGTAATCCGCGCACGATTCAATTGGCTCTGAGGTTCGACTTCTAACCCGCGCTGAGTGACGGGACTGTCTACTGGGAGCGCG
>DATIBJ010000091.1:0-20633 GCA_035457565.1 Pyrinomonadaceae bacterium
CCCGGCTTATATCCGGTAGCGGCGGTATATACGAGTGGCGACGAAAATGTTCTGTCCAGCCATAACAGAGAGATTCTTACCGTAACACCCGAGGACGTCGGGATCGTGCCTCACGCCGATAACCCAACCGTCCTTTTGGCCACAGGCGGCACATTCACGGGAACTATTAATTTCTGTTTTGATTTCTCAGAACCGTCGGACGGCAGTGCGGGTGACACATCGTTAATTCTCGGCGGTTATGCGGTAAAGATCCCTGATAACGGTGGCTTGGTCGGTATTATCGACTTGACGCATTCCGGGGGAGGTATTGGTCAACCGCGCACGTCTTGCGCGGTGGTATCGCTGAAAAATGTACCACCCGGAACTGCCTCAATTACTGCATCAACGAGTGGGTACTACAGCGGATCTTTGGGAACCACGTTTCAGGTCGTCGATCCAGCGACCTTACACGCTGATCTTCTCGTCGGACTCGGTGTTAACAATCTCAACCCGCGACAGGGCGACCTGATCACCTACACGATCACCGTGCGCAACTTTGGCCCAGACACGGCGACTAACACCATCGTCAACGATGTCTTATCAAGCGGCACAACGTTTTACTCTGCCAACGCCAACCGAGGAGCCTTTACTGCTCCGTCGCGCGGACAGACCGGCACCGTCACATGGTATCTGGGTGATTTGACGAACGGTGGTCAGGAATCAGCGCAAATTCAGGTGACCGTGGTCGTCAAGGGCAAGACGACGATAACCAATACCGCCTCGGTTGCTTCGAGCATGACCGATCCAAACACAGCAAACAACACGGCCTCGCTGACGACGAGTGTCGTCCAGGGTGGCAACGGCGGCAAGCACTAGCTTTCATCGATTGTAACCACGTGAGCCTGTCATAGCAGCGTAGAGCAAGTTTAAATCTGCTCGGTCTGATTCTTCTGAAAGAGGTATGACGTAAATTCCGGCAAACAAATATGAATAGCTGTGACTAGATGTACTCCGCAGCGCGGCAACCTGTGTGTAAGATGTTAATAGATCTAAAGAGCCGTGACGGGTTAGAATCACGCTAACCGCGCTTTTAACCAGTGGGTCGCAGGTTCGAGTCCTGCTCGGCTCAAAACTTTTGACAACAAAATGCCGTAGCGCTTGGTTCTTTGGACGCTCGAACATCCCCCGCTATGAAAACCGTTGCGCGAATTCTATTGATCGGGTGTGTCGCAGCTGCACTCTACTTCGGAACGATCGGTCGTAATGATTTCTATCGGCTGGTCGATTCGATCTACGACGCCATACAAATCATCGCTGCCAACTTCACAAAAAAGTAACCGTTTTGATCCAGTGGGTCGCAGGTTCGAGTCCTGCTCGGCTCACTACTTTTCCGATGAAGGTTTGAGAAACTTCGTCCGACGCCCTACCCGGATACCAGCTAGTCAGGAATGGACATCGAATGAATCCCTGCGCTTCCATTGTTGCGATTCTTCTATAGATGCGGAACGCTTACCCCTACTCCCCAACCCTTGAGCACTACCTTCGTTCTAACTAAGGAGTTGAAATGAAAAAACTAACCCTGATCGTTGCACTCATTCTCAGCGCGACAGCCTTTGTTTGCGCCCAAGACAACCCGCTGCTGATGCGAACGCCGACGCTGAATAAAACGCACATTGTTTTTTCGTACGCCGGCGATTTGTGGGCGGTGGGTCGTGATGGCGGCGAGGCCACTCGCGTGACGACGGGTGTGGGCCGCGAATTCAGCCCCCTTTTCTCGCCAGACGGTCAGTGGATAGCTTTCACGGGCGAATACGACGGTAACGTGGACGTCTATGTAATGCCCGGCGCTGGCGGCGTGCCGAGGCGGTTGACCTACCATCCGGGCGCGGATCAGTTAGCCGGATGGACGCCGGATGGAAAATCCGTGCTGTTTGTTTCAAGCCGTAGCGCGGAAACGGGCCGCACCGCGCAGCTCTTCACGATGTCTGTTGACGGGGTTTACCCGACGCCGGTACCGCTCCCGATGGCTTACGAGGGTTCTTACTCGCCGGACGGCGCGCGGCTGGCCTACGTTCCGCTGCCGCGCTCGTTCAATGCATGGAAGCGTTATCGTGGCGGCACAGCCACTCCCGTTTACATTGCCAACCTGAGCGATTCGAGCGTCGAAAAGATTCCGCGCATTGACTCGAACGACTTTAACCCGATGTGGCCTGCGGGAGAGGCGCGCAAGATCTATTTCCTCTCTGACCGCGACGGCATAATTACGCTCTTCGCTTACGACACCGCATCAAAAAAAGTAACTCAAGCAATTGACAACCAGGGCCTTGATATTAAGTCAGCTTCAGTCTCTACCGGAGGTGGTCCGGATACGATAGTTTATGAGCAATTCGGATCGCTGAATCTTTACGATCTTAAGTCGGGCAGGACGAAGCGGGTCTCTGTCACCATCAACGCCGATATCCCGACGATGCGAGCAAAGTACGAGAAGGTCGGCAACCGGATCTTGAACGCGGCCCTCTCTCCCACCGGCGCGCGTGCTCTCTTTGAAGCCCGCGGCGAAATTATCACGGTGCCTGCCGAGAAGGGTGACGTGCGCAACCTGACCAACACCAGCGGTGTCGCTGATCGTGACCCGGCGTGGTCGCCTGATGGTAAGTGGATCGCCTACTTCTCGGACGAGTCTGGCGAATACGCCTTGCATCTGAGACAGCAGAGCGGGATGGGGGAGGTCAGGAAGATCTCGCTCGGGAATCCGTCATCCTTCTACTACGCGCCGACCTGGTCGCCAGACAGCAAAAAGATTGCCTTCACAGACAAGCGGCTCAATCTCTGGTACATGGATCTCGACAAGGGTACGCCGATCAAAGTTGACACCTCGAAGCGCGGCGCCGGGTTCAATGTCAGTTGGTCACCCGACAGCCGCTACATGGCCTACACCAAACCGGTCGAGTCGTGGTACAGCGCGGTTTTCATCTATTCGGTTGAGGAGGCGAAGGCCCGGCAGGTAACTGACGGCCTCAGTGATGCAAGTTCGGCTTCCTTCGACAAGAATGGCAAGCACCTCTACTTCATGGCGAGCACGGATATCGGGCCAAGGCTCTCGGGCTTTGACATGTCGAGTAATCCGTTTCAACTGACGCGCAGCGTCTACGTGGTCGTTCTGAAAAAGACCGACCCCTCACCGCTGGCACCCGAAAGTGATGAAGAGAAAACCGCCGAAGAGAAAAAGACTGAACCCCCGAGTGACAAGCCCGCTGATAGCGAGCAGAAAGTCGATCCGGCCGCGGCCAGGCCAGCAGGCCCCAGGCCCGATGATAAGAAAGCGCCGCCACGAGTTACTATCGATTTTGATGGTGTCGGCCAGCGCATCCTTGCTTTGCCGATTCCAGCCCGCAACTTCGTAGCACTGGCTACGGGCAAAACGAATGCGGTCTTCCTCCTTGAGGCGCTGCCGCCTGCACCCGGTGTGACCGGAGTTACGCTGCACAAATTCGACATGGAGAAGCGCAAATTCGAAAAAGTCCTGGACGCTGTTCGCGGCTTTGAGCTCTCAGCCAACGGAGAGAAGATGCTCTACCGCCAGGGCGATAATTGGTTCATTGCTTCCACCACGCAGCCGATCAAGCCCGGCGAAGGAAAGATCAAAACCGAGGACATGGAGGTCTATGTTGATCCGAAGGCAGAGTGGCGACAAATGTACTACGAGGCCTGGCGCATCGAGCGCGACTTCTTCTACGACCCGAACCACCACGGTCTCGACCTGAAGGCGACCGCCAAAAAGTACGAGCCCTACCTGGCGGCGCTCACTCATCGCGCTGACCTGAGTTATCTCTTCCAGGAAATGTTCGGCGAGCTCACTGTGGGTCATCTCTACGTCCAGGGTGGCGACGTACCGGATCCAAAGCGCGTGCCGGGCGGACTGCTCGGCGCCGACTACACGATTGAGAACGGACGCTATCGTTTCGCCAAAATATTTGATGGTGAAAATTGGAACCCGCAACTGCGCGCCCCGCTTACGCAACCCGGCGTGAACGTGCAAGCGGGCGAGTACCTGCTCGCAGTGAATGGCCGCAATCTTACGGCCAGCGAGAACATTCACAGTTTCTTTCAGAACACCGCAAACAAGCAGATCGTGATCCGCGTCGGCCCCAACCCGGATGGCGCAGGCTCGCGCGAAGTCACGGTCGTGCCTGTGCAGAACGAGGGCGGCTTGCGTAACCTGGCATGGATCGAAGGAAATCGTCGCAAAGTGGATCAGATGACAGGCGGCAAGCTGGCCTACGTCTGGCTGCCGGACACGGCCGGGGGTGGCTACACTAATTTCAACCGTTACTACTTTGCGCAGCTTCACAAACAGGGTGCGGTAATTGATGAGCGCTTCAACAGCGGGGGGCAGGCGGCAGACTACATCATCGATTACCTGAGGAAACCGCTAAACAGCTACTGGGCAGTGCGCGACGGCGAGGACTTCCGCCAACCGTTCGGCACGCTCCCCGGTCCGAAAGTGATGATCATCAACGAATACGCCGGCAGTGGCGGCGATTACATGCCCTGGATGTTCCGCCGGCAAGCCATCGGTACGCTCATCGGTAAGCGGACGTGGGGTGGGCTGGTTGGCATCGGCGGTTACCCGGTGCTGATTGACGGTGGCTCGGTGACTGCGCCGCACTTCGCGTTTTACACTCCTGAAGGACAGTGGGAGGTTGAGAACCACGGCGTCTCGCCCGACATCGAGGTCGAAATGGATCCGAAGGCTTGGCGACAAGGACGCGACCCGCAGCTGGAAAAGGCGGTCGAGGTGGCAATGGCTGCGCTTCAGAAGAACCCGCCAAAACAGACGAAGCGACCGGCCTACCCGAACTACCACAACGGAACCACCCGTCAGGATACAAGCGGTGGCGGGCGTGCCGGCCGCACACCATAGTCGGCTTTGCCGAAGCAAGCGAGGACGAGACTCGAGCGCAAGCGTCCTCGCTTGAACTTCAGCGCAGCTTCAACAGTGAGCCTTCGATGTAGGTCTGCTGCAGTGGGTCGCAGGTTCGAGTCCTGCTCGCTCAATTCTTAGAATCAATCAGTCAGGGATTTAATAAGCTTTCAGGAAGCTCCCATGGTGCGCCTATGCTCCCATTTTGCATGGGCGTTAATGGAGAGTATCCGAGCTATCGACCTGAGGCGTCCGACGCACTCTCTTTAGCTTTGCCTTGATAAGCTTTGCAATTTCGAGGGCTTCTCTTTCTGTGTGTGCAATCGCAACTGCAACGTAACCGGAGGTTCGTCCATTTACTGCAGCCAGAAGATTACTTTTCAAGATTTCGCCAAGTGTTTGAATATGAAATTTCTTTTGCCTTGCATTCCACTCAACTACGTACATTTTGTTTATTTCGTTTATGTCGAGTGCCATGATTATTTTTCCCGCCGAAGCGCCTCTGCCAACTGAGACAGACTGTGTTCAAGGTTTTATTAGAGAGTTACCAAAAAGGCGTCGCCGTTTCCAGCAACGCCCCGTTGTCCACGGCGGCTCGCAGTGGGATGCCTACCGCGTGCGTGGGAGATTAGATTCACTTGCGTAGAGAACTTATACAGGCCACGAGGAGGGCTGTATGTACGGTAACATACATATAGTCTCTTTCCGACAGAGATGATGTACGCTGAGATTCTTATGCAGGAGATAAGGAAGCGCCTCCACACATCAGCCAGGCCGCGTGATGGTCCAACGTCTGGATCGCGATGTGCCCGACCCGGTGGCCCATCGTTCGCTCGTGGCTGGAAGACTTTGCTAACAGGCTAGACAACGACGAGTTTGCATACTCCGAGAGCGATTGCTGTGTGATGTGGGCCGATGAGATCGACATCGATTAACGCCTGCGCCATTTCGTACCGAACGGGAACGCTCAACTCGGGAATTAGTATCGTTAGAGTTCAAGACTAAGACGAGCACTCAAGATACTTCCTGGATTTCTCGCTTGGTGATTGGAAAACGTTGGGCTAAACTTTCCTTAACTCACACTTAGGAGATCCTCATAATGAATATGAACAGCGAAGAATTCGATCGAAAGATGGCGTTTATCGTGGAGCAACAAGCCCAGTTTGCTTCTGATATTCAACAGCTCCAGGAGTCCCAGACCAGAACGGATCAAGTAGTGGCCCAAACAGCAGAGGTTGTTGGTCAAATGGGAGAAGTTGTTACGCGGCTGGCCCACGTGACACACGCTGGTTTCACCGAGGTCAATGCAAAGATCAACGCTCTAGTCGATGCGCAGATTCGCACCGAAGAGAAGTTCGCTCGCACAGAGGAGAACATCGCTCGCACCGAAGCAAACATCGCTCGCACCGACGAAAACCTCAGGAACCTCATCGACGTCGTGGCTCGTAATCTACGGGAAGGCAGAAATCGCAACTAGCCGGTGATTCGATGACTTAATCCCGCGAAGCCGACTTGTGGGTAGCGGTTTTGTAGTTGCGTGTGCGAGCCGCTCAAAGCGCGACCTTCCACGGACACGAGCAGACTCTCTCTAACATTTGTCCGCCCTCCCTCCCCCGGAGAATCGATAACTACAGTCGAATGCCAGGGATCCCGAAAGTGAGGAGACGGCAAATGTGCTGCAATTCTAGAGGTAGTTAGTGAGGAGCAGAGTGTAATATAAGGAGCATTTGAGGAAGACAAAAAATGTTCTGCCCACAGTGTGCCACCGAGAACGATTTGCAGCAGGGTTATTGTCGTCACTGCGGTCTGCCGCTCGCCGGAGCCCGCCTCGCCCTCGAGCGACGCTTCGACCAGGCACTGACCCAGATCGAGGCCTCACGCCTTTCTCTTAGAAGAGCTCGTACGTTCGTGATCGCGGGCTTGATTTGGGCGGTCTTTTCCGCCTTATTTTTTCTCTTCGGCGCACCATTTACGACGGGACTAGCGTCTTCAATTCTAGCGATTTGTATTTTCCTCTCCTTAGCATCCGTCTTTGTGGTCAAAGGTTTTAAGCGAATCAACCGAGCATACCGCGACCTGAGTGCCAAGGAGGAAGCAAGCGGTCCTCTTCTTAAACAGAGTGGACGGGACGGGGCAGCGTTGTCGGATGATCGTACGAGAGGTCAGATCGATGAGGGAGTGCAGGTACCCAATTCAGTCACTGAGCACACGACGCTCGACCTCGGAACGCATCAGCCCAAACCGTAAAAGGCAACGAGCGAATCAGAAACGCACGAGCTAAACGTGGTCTGATCCTTGAGGCGCAATAGGTTCAACTTCCTTCCGGAATCATTGTTTTCCGTTGCAGGTATTCGCGTGCGTTAAGGTCACTTAATTGTGACGCTAATTCAACTAACGCGCCAACTACTTCTATTGACAATGGCGCGTAATCGGCCTACGTTGCCGCAATAATTCCCCATTCAATCCACTGAGCCGTCCTAGCCCGACGTGCGTTTGCCGCGCAAACGCCTCGGGCGAATATTTTCGAAAGGAGTGTCGAAATGATAAGCAGATCGAAGTTCATGGCAACGATCATGGTGACGTCATGTTTTGCGGCGGTTGCGGTACTAATAACCAGTCAACACACACTGGTGACAGCGCGCGGAGTGGCTGTAAGTACGCGAGGTCCGTCACAATTTTATACCCAACACAATTTACTGTCGGATGTTCCGGGCTTAGCGGACCTTACGGATCCCAATGTGGCTAACGCCTGGGGATTGGATTCAGGTGACACGTCACCGTGGTGGATCGCCGACAATGGAAGCGGCAAAACAACACTCTATAACGTGGCTGGCGGGAACGTTGTTACAACCTTTACTGTTCCAGGAGCTGGGGGCGCGCAAGGGAATCCTACGGGCCTCGTCTTTAATGGCGGCACTGGCTTTGTCGTAAACAACGGTGCCGGAACGAGTGCAGCGCGGTTTATGTTTTCCAGTGAGGACGGCACAATCTCCGCGTTCAGAGGCAATCCAATAGTCACGGTAGTTCCTAATGCGAATGCGCCCGCGCATGGTGCGATCTATAAAGGTTTGGCCATCGATAGTCGCACGAACGGTCAGTACTTGTACGCGACCGATTTCCACAACGGTAAAGTGGATGTCTTCGATACCTCGTTTCACTTAATCACGTTGTCAGGGAATTTCACCGATCCAAATCTTCCTGCAGGTTTTGCTCCGTTTGGTATTCAAACAATTGGCGACACTCTCTACGTAACTTATGCGCTTCAAGACGCGGACGCGGAGGATGACGTAGCGGGACCAGGGAATGGTTTTGTCGACGCCTATGACCTGAACGGCAACTTGATCCGCCGTGTTGCATCGATGGGCGAACTCAATGCTCCGTGGGGACTCGCACTGGCACCTTCAGATTTTGGCAGGTTCAGTGGCGACTTACTCGTGGGTAATTTCGGTGATGGACGCATTCATGCGTTTGATCCAACTACGCTGACTTCTGATGGTGAATTTGAAGCTGTTGGCCTGCTTCATTCGGCGGGCGGCCGGCCAATCCAAATCGAAGGGCTTTGGGCGTTGCAATTCGGCCATGGAACAACGGCAGTCGGTGCAAACGGTCTGACCACCACGCTATTCTTCACGGCCGGCCCATTTGATGAAGAACACGGGTTATTTGGATCAATTGATTTGACTGTGCCTCCAGGCCGCCAATGATCGATTCAGACTGCCGGCAAAAACGAAGACCACCTGTTTATACAGGTGGTCCTTTAATTTCAACCTACTGGCCACTATCGCACCTCGAGTATCTATCGCTTCTGTTGTAGGCTGAACTTGAACCAAGTGCACTCCGGTAGGAGTGCCATGTTTATAGATTCGCGTCACCTCAAAGACCTACGCCGTTCGGAGGAGCGGAAATGGACTTCAGCATCATCATTGAAGATCATTTCCGCTCCTCCAAACGACGCCGGAGTTACTCTGAACTGAGGGCCTATAAACATGGCACACCTACGGTGTGAAGAGGCCGAACATTATCGATTCCAATCAGTTGACTGTTCCGGCTCGCAGCGTACATTTGCTTGTGGCGTTCCTGTCCCATCAAACTAACTGAGGTCACATGAAACTATCCCTACTTCTAACGGTCTGCATTCTTATGTGTATCACCTCATCCATTCACGCTCAGAACCCAATTAGCCCCACCGATCTGCGCAAGATGGCCGCAGACTATTACAACTGGCGAAATGAAAACTTCCCTGTCGTTTCCAGTGATTCCGGTTTGCATACATGGGACAAGCGTCTGACGGATTACTCCTTGTCCGCCGTGCTCTCGCGAAAGCTATATGCGAGAGATCTACTCAACAAGGTACAAAAAATCGATACGAAGAATTGGAGCAAAGACGACCGGATCGACTGGTTGCTCTTTCGCGCTCAACTCGAAGGCGTCGTGTTCTTCAATCGTGTGATCAATTTTGAGGAGACCGATCCACAAACCTACGTAAACGAATGCAGCAATGGGATCTTCTCTTTGCTGAAGAAGGAGTACGACACGCCGCGCAATCGAGCGCTGTCGGCAACCGGGCGCCTGAAGCTGATGCCGGCGTTGATTGAGCAAGGTAAAAAGAACCTGAATAATCCAGTGCAACTCTACGCACAGCTCGCGATCGATTCAGCGCGCTCGATCGATAGTTTATTCAACGACAGTTTGATGACTCTGGCTAAAGATCTTTCGCCAACCGAACGAGCTGATTTGGTGAAAGCTCGCGACGCGGCGCTGGCCTCGATTCATGGATTCGCTGATTGGTTGGAAAGACGTTTGCCCGGCATGGTGCCTTTCAAACCGATGGGCGAAGAGAACTACAACTACATTTTGCAAAACATCTATCTGTTACCGCTCAAGGCGAGAGACGTTGAAATGTTGGGCCAGGCCGAACTGGCTCGGTATCGCGCGTTGGAGGCATTGCTTCCCGATCCATCGCTGGCCGATCCGAATCCAGCAAGGAGTAAGAGCATACCCGCGGACCAGACGGCATTCTTGAAGGCCTACGAGAGTAGGCAGACAGAAATGATCAACTTCCTGAAGACGAATCGTTTGATCTCTATTCCGGATTACATCGGTCCGTTTTATATCCGGCAACTACCGGAAGCCTTCAAGCCCACGAGTCCCGGTGGTTTCATGAACCCGCCCGGCGTGTACGACAAAGACCCGAGCGGTTTTTATTTCATTCCCACTTACAATCCGCAGAGCAAGAACTTCTACATCCGAGCGGCGATCGAAGATCCCCGCCCCATTCTCGGGCATGAAGGCATACCCGGTCATTTCTTACAACTCTCAATTGCGAATCATTTAACGAAAGAGATCCGGCGTCAGCATAGTGATGGAATTTTCATTGAAGGTTGGGCGCTTTATGGCGAAGAAATGCTGATGCGTTCAGGTTTGTATCCAAACAACTCGCCGGGCCAGGGCCAGATCCTCCGACTCTCGAGATACCGCGCGGCCCGAATTGGTGTTGACGTAAATCTGCACACGGGCAAGTGGACCTTCGATCAGGCGGTGAAGTATTTCATGGAGGCTGGAGGATTGGATCGTGAAGCGGCGACTGGCGAAGCGGCAGGCGCCGCGGCAAGTCCGACGCAGAAGATTACGTACATGGTGGGCAAGTGGCAGATCATGCGCCTGCTGGGGAAGTATAAAGATCAGCAAGGAGCAAGCTTTCGGTTGGGCCAATTCCATGATGAGTTGTTGAAGAATGGAAGCTTGCCCTTATCGATCGTGGAATGGATTCTCTTGAATGACTCGTCTTCGGTGGACCAGTCGTTGAAGCGACTCGATACGGCTTCGCCGCCCGATGTGAGGCGAGGCTCCGCCTCGCCGTAAGCTGGTCTCTTTTGATCTGGGCTATGCCCCTGGTTTCGGGCTCTGCCCTCTTTACCAATTCAACAAAAGCGAGTAACTTCCACCTTGCTTTACCCATCCTCACAAAGAAAGAGAGTTCCTCATGACTCCTCGTTTCCTCATTTCACAAGATTCACCGGTTCTCTACATCACCATCGTCACCAACAACCGGCTTCCAGTTTTCCGCACAGACGAACTGCGCGAGTTCATGTGTGGCGCAATTAACGAAGCACGCAAGTCAGCAGGCTTTCTACTCTTCGCCCATGTGATCATGCTCGATCACTTGCATCTGCTCACCAACCGACCTTCGACCAATTCTGATCTGCTGCGTGTGATCAAGGGCATAACCGCCCGTCGCGTGATCGATTACCTCAAGGCAAACAACTATGAAAGTTCGCTGAAGAAGTTAGAGCACCAGGTCCGCGACCGGAATTACAAATACTCTTTGTGGCAGACCGAGAAGAACGTCTTTCCGATCATCAGTGAGAGAACCTTCATGCAGAAACTAAATTACATTCACAACAATCCGGTGCGAGCCGGGTTGGTTGAGAAGGCTACTGATTATCGTTGGAGCAGCGCGCGCATTTGGGCTGGGTGTCCATTAGAGAATGAGCCGCTGTTGGTGGATAAGGACGTGATTCATTGGAGGCGCAGTTGGTAAGGGCAGAGCCCGAACCAGGGGCATAGCCCAAACTTTAAGAGGGCGGCTACGGCGAGGCGGAGCCTCGCCGCACATCGGGCGGCGAAGCCGCAACGCAAGAGGCGTGATTACGGCGAGGCGGAGCCTCGCCTCACATCAGGCGGCGAAGCCGCAACGCAAAAGACGTGATTACGGCGAGGCGGAGCTGTCATCTCACACCGGGCGGCAAACCCGAAACGCGACAGAAGCATTACACGATTCGCAAACCGGCTTTGCCTCAAAAGTCACATCTAGCTCGAGTCGGAAGTATTTTGGTTCGTGTTGGTTCGTGTGACTTCGCGGATCGTTCCTTTTGTCCAGAAAAACAAAGGACGATCCACGAAGTCACACGAACTAAACACTAAACTCGTTACCACGGAAATCGGGTTTTGAAGGCAAAGCTATCAAACCAGTTCTTTGAACGTCGGTAATACTCAAACATCGTCATTATCCTTCTGTCGGCGCATAATATTCAGCGTTGCGATTTATTCGTATGTGAGAACTCCATGAAGACAAATTCAAACCGCAAAACAGTAATCCTGATTGTGTTCATGGCTCTTAGTATCTGTTGCGTAGTCATGCTCGGTAAGCCGGCGCCCACCCAGAACCGCAGCCAGAAGAAAGAAGAGATGGTATCGACGATTGCTTTCGTTAGTACTCGCCACCTACCTTCCGGCGATCCGCTGCTTGGTCTCGCACTCGGTTCAGAGATTTACCTGATGGATGGTGACGGCACTAACGTGCGCCGGTTGACAAACAATTCCTATGGCGATTTGTTCCCATCCATTTCGCCGGACGGCAAAACAATCATCTTCGAGAGCAATCGGTTGCGTACCGAACGAGAGCCACTTAACACGTCAGATTTGTTTTTGATGAACACCGACGGTAGTGATCAGAGGTACCTCATACGCGGAAGTTCAGCAACGTGGTCGCGGGACAGCAAGTCAGTTGCCTATCATGCTTCCGCGTCCGGCACGGGTAAACCGATCGCGTTGTTCCCAGGCGCTGCAACTAATGACAGCGATATCTTTGTAATAAGCGTAGTAAAGAAAGAAGCCCGACCAAAAAACATCACTAACAACCCGACTGCCATTGACGATGATGCCGACTGGTCTCCAAGCGAGGATAAGATCGTCTTCGTTAGCAAGAGCGTTAAAGATAATCCCACAGATGCTGTCAGCGCCGAAATCTATGTGATCAACGCGGATGGCAAGGGCAAGCCGATCCGATTGACTAATAACAATGAGGAGGAACGGGCGCCAGCGTGGTCTCCGGATGGTAAGCGTATTCTCTTTATGTGCCGACGAGGAGGTAGAGACTTTGAGATCTGCATCATGAATGCCGACGGAAGCGGACAAATCCAGCTAACCGACAACACGGTGGGGGATTTGACGGCGTCCTGGTCACCGAATGGTCGCAAGATCGTGGTCCATAGGCCTGTGTCACCTAATCGATTCCAACTCTGGTTGATAAACGTAGATGGAAGCGGCGAGATCCAGTTGACTGACACTCCCGGTCTTAATGGATTTCCGAACTGGGGCCAGGTCCGCACCCGGTCAACCGGTAAGTGATCAAACGCGCTGCGTACTTCAGGGACGGTGAGCGGTGCCGCTGGGTACTCGATAGCCCTTCCGCAAGGATCGATTGGCTTTGGCCGCAACGCGAGCGATCTTCACTGCTCCCATTGACCGCGACTCAACACTTCAATCCGGGGCAAGTTTCCCTTCTCTAATGCCGAATTCAGCCCGGGCATTTCTTTCGACACCCAATCGTCGAAGTTCTTCACTACATCTGCTAACTCACGTGCGATTGCATCTGCGCGTTCGACTTGAGTTTGTGATGGGCGACCTTCGTAGTTGTTCACGTTGCCGTAAAGATCCGCGAGATTCTCACGCAGACGCTCTTCGCCAGTGATCGCGCCGCCTTCTTTCGTCGCCACGATCTTCTTGCGCAATTCATCGACCTGCGCTTGAGCGGCACGTAAACGAGCATTCAAAGGATCAGTCGGTGGCAGCTTCTCTATTCGTTGCTCCAGCCCGAGACGCAGGCCATTGATCCGATCCACTGCAAAGGTCATGTCCGCAAGAAGATTGTAGAGTTTCATTGCCAGATCAAACTGTGCCTTGCGATCTTCCGCAGTGTGTTTGACTCGCGGATCACCTGTGACGACAAGATTTGTCGTGTAGACATTCTTATCCTTCGTCATCTTCACCGTATATGTGCCGGGCAAGACTCGCGGCCCAATGGCTGCGCCAAACGCAGCAGTCGCCGCCGTCGGCACTCGTGGCGCCTTAAGTCGCATCGACCAGGTCGCGCGATTTAAACCACGGCGTTTGCTACTTGGGATTGTAGTCACGACTTTTCCACTCTGATCGAGCACTTCAATCTTCAAGTCGCCAAAGATGTGACGCTTTTGCTGGTAATAAATAATCACTGCTTCATCAGTTGGATTCGCGCCCACAAACGACGCATCACCGTTTGACCACCCGCCATTCGCCGGAACCCGCTGCACCGTGGGTCGCGCTTCGATGAACGCAGCCTCCTTAGCGAGGAGCTCCTGTGTGAGTGAGCGCAGCGGTGTGATGTCGTCGATGATCCAGATGCCGCGGCCGTGCGTCGCAATGATCAAATCCTTCTCACGTGGATGAATAGCAAGGTCGCGCACCGCAACGTTCGGGAAATCACCACCTTTGTATTGTGACCATTGTTTGCCGCCATCAATCGAAGCCCACAAACCAAGCTCGGTGCCCACAAACAACAGATCTTTGTTGACGAGGTCTTCCTTGACCACATGTGCATAGCCCTGCACGCTGCTTGATGGTCCAATGAGTTGCGTCCAGGTGTTGCCAAAGTCGCCAGTTTTGTAAACATATGGACGCATGTCGCCAAAGGTGTGTAAGTCGAAGGTTACGTAAGCCGTACCCGGATCAAAGTGTCCGGCCTCAATGGATGAAACCCACGCGTTCTTTGGCAACCCCTTGATGTTGCCAACGAGGTTCTTCCAGGTCTTTCCTGCATCGCGTGATAGCTGCACGTTACCATCGTCAGTGCCGACCCAGATCACGTTCCCATCTCTGGGCGATTCACAGATGGAAAAAATCGTGGTGTGCATCTCGGCCGATGAGTTGTCGACAGTGACACCTCCTGATTGTTCCTGCTTTTGTTTCTCGGCATCGTTGGTGGTGAGGTCAGGCGAGATGCGCTCCCAGGTTTGCCCACGATCACGCGAGCGAAATAGAAACTGCGCGCCAATATAGATCGTTCCTCGTTGTGTTCGACTCAAATGAATCGGTGTGTTCCAGTTGTAGCGAAGCTTCTTCTCCTGATACTGAGGCAGTGGCTGGATGTTGCGTGCCTCGAGCGTCTTGCGGTTGATGCGAGAGATCCCGCCACCTTGATACTCAGCGTAGACGTAATCGGGATCAGCAACATCAGCAAAAACCCAGAAGCCGTCGCCGCCATAAACATTTTCCCACCGGCTGTTCGTAATCCCACCCGGATAAGCAGAGTCTCCGATCCAAGAGCTGTTGTCCTGAAGTCCACCGTAGACGTGATACGGTGTATCCATGTCGACGCTGACGTGGTAGAACTGCGAGACGGGAAGATTGTCGCCTTTCCACCATCGATTGCCGCCGTCAAATGAATACCAAACACCTCCATCATCGCCGGTGATCACATGGTCGGTGTTGTTCGGATTAATCCAAACGTCGTGAAAGTCTCCGTGCGCTCCCCCCGAAATATTACTGAAGCTTCGGCCTCCGTCGTTGCTGGCGATCAACGACAGATCGGGTTTGTAGATCTTGTTTTCATCCTTAGGATCGACGATGAGATTCGCGAAATAGAATGGACGCCAGATCATGTTCTGACTGCGATCGAGCTGTTTCCAGGTTTTGCCCCCATCATCCGATCGATATAGCCCGTCCTTTGGTATTTCTGCTTCGATAGAGGCATAGACCACTGCCGGCTTCGAGGGCGCAACTGCAACCGCGACACGACCCCACGGTTTTGATGGAAGTCCGTTTGCGCTCTTATCAGTCAGTTCTATCCAGGACGTCCCGCCATCTGTACTCTTGAATAGTCCGCTACCGCTAAATGCCGTTGGTCCATCACCACCGGAACGGAACGTCCAACCTTTGCGACGAAAATCCCACATGCCCGCATAGATCGTCTCCGGATTTTGCCGATCCATCGAGATCATCGAACATCCGGTGGAGGCGTTTGCACCTTTCAGAACCTTCGTCCAGGTCTTGCCCCCATCAGTTGTCTTGTAAAGACCGCGCTCGTCGCTGTCGCTCCACAGCTTACCCGGCGCGCAAACGTAGACAGTGTTTGTTTGATTGGGATTCACAAGGATCTTTGCGATGCGCTCCGTCTCGCGCAAACCCATGTTTGTCCAATTCTCACCACCATCGATCGATTTGTAGACTCCGTCTCCGATTGAAACGCTGTTGCGTGTCCAGGCCTCTCCGGTTCCCACCCAAATGACCTTCGGGTTCTTGGGATCGATGGTAACGGCGCCAATCGATTGCACCGCCTCCTTGTCGAACACAGGTTTGAAGGTCGTGCCACCGTTTACGGACTTCCACACACCGCCGCTGGCCGAGCCTATGTAGACGGTGAGTCGTTGCCCTTCCTGCACGGCGTCGATTGCCGCGATACGACCACTCATTGCCGCCGAACCGATGTTGCGGGCACCAAGGCCGGAGATCGTGTCGGAGTCGACTTTAACGGGTGGCGTTTGAGCTGCGACGATGGTTGCGAAAAAGAGGAATGCGAATGAAAGAGATAGTTGCCGTTTCATGGTTGTGAATCCTAAGGTTGGGCGTTTGGGTCGATATACGTTTGCGAACGGAGTCTCTGTGCAACCTCAGTGTTCTCTGTGTCTCTGTGGTTAATTACTCCGCACGATTAAAACCACGGAGACACAGAGAACACTAAGGCTGCACAGAGATCCGATCCCAGTGGATCATCCTTCTTTCGGTTAGTTCGTTTTTGGAGCTGTTGGCATTTTGAACCGGCGGTCATCGATTTCGACATTAGCCTGGATCTGATCGTAGACGATCTTCGATTTCTCCGGCCGGCCTTTCACACCACTTTCGATTGAATATGGCAAGAACCACCCGGCCACTTCCTTATAGTCGCCTAAGACGGTCTCATATTCCCTTTCAGCGCCGCGCACGAATCGCTTCGTATCAATCTTGATCGGAACGTAGTAATCAGTGTCGAGGTGGTAGATGTAAACGTCACCGTTCGCTTTCGTAATCTTGAGTTTTACTGTCGCAGTCCCTTCAAATTTGTCCGCGCCGGCGAATTCAATCTTGTAGCCCTTCTTTTGATAATCGACGAGTGGTCCATCGAAGTCGGCGTCCTCAAGTATCGACTTCATCTCCTCTTCACCCATCGCTTCCGGATCCTTCTTCCCGTTCCACGGCTCAATCTTCCAACCAGTACTGCCGTCGTAAGCATTAATTGCTGTCATACCTTGCAGGGAGAACTCTCCGCGAACCAGATTTGAGCGCTTATTCTCTTGCATTACGACTGCCTCAAATCCGCCACCACCGATGAACTTCCCATTTCTTCGCAGTGTCTTGACAGCGTGAATCTTGTCTAAACCACCAATGCTTTTGAGGTAGCGGCCGATGATTTCGTCGACTGTCTGAGCGGAAGCAGGTGCTGAAAGAGATAGGAATAAGCCGATGATCAAAACAACTCTGGGCATCGTTTTTTCTCCTTGAGTTTGTGCGAACCCAGAAATTAAACAACTTATGAGGCTCGATCATCAAGGATCGCGTTCAGGTGGCACTTTCTCGAAGTGCAGGTGACCCTTTTCCCCTCTCTCTTGCGCGTTAACAGGAGAATGGCAGCAATGTCGCTGCCGTGTACGAAAGAAGGACTGTATGAACAAGCAAACTTTCAAAACGCTCTTAGTGTTGAATCTGCTGCTGATTCTGACCGCGGTTTCCGTTCTTGCTCAGTCGTCGCGCAGCAAAGTAACAAACATTCCGTTCAGCTTTACCGTGGGTGACAAGACGTTGCCAGCTGGTCAATACACGTTCGAACGATATCGTGCAGGTGGTGACAACATCTGGTTGGTTCAGAGTCGTGATGGCCGCTCAAGCGCGCTTGTAACGACGCAATCCGTTCGATCAGCCGAGCCCCAGGAGAAAAGCAAGCTCGTGTTTCGCAGGTATGGTGGTCAGTATTTCCTATCGCAGATCTGGACTATCGGAGACAACTCAGGCCGACAACTCCGCGTGTCGCGTCCGAAGAGTGATTTGGCTAAGAACAACAGCGAAGGAGAGACTGTAGTTCTGACCGCCGGCTCAGACAAATAAAGTCTTTCGTCGACGCACGAGCCAAATTGAATGGTGAGCGGGAAGATTCTATCTCTCCCGCTCTTTCCATTTAGCGCGGGAAGACTCGGAACCTATTGTGAATTGATCGTAAAGCAAGACGATCTCCGGCGGCACGTAGTTACGGTCGGGTCCATGAACGGGGCGGCCGCTGGCCTGGCCGCCCCTACACGCTGGAAGCAGATCGTCCCCAAAGATCAATCGCTTCTACTTGCGCGCGTTCTGGCGTCGCGAAGAACCTCACCGACTCTTCGCACCAAACTCTCAGGAGTGAATGGCTTTTGCAGGTATTCGATGTCCTTGTCCATGACTCCGTGACGGACAACCGCATCGTCAGTGTAGCCTGACATAAACAGTATGCTTGTCTTGGGATGTAACGCCGACAACTCTTGGGCCAACTCGCGTCCACCCATCAATGGCATCACCACATCAGTGATAAGCAGATCGATTTCGTCTTCGCAACTCTGCGCCATTGCTAGCGCTCCATGCCCGTTCCGTGATTCCAGTACCTGGTATCCAGCCGACTCCAATGCTCTTAGCGCGACGTTCCTCACCAACGGATCATCTTCGACCAACAGCACGGTGCCAGTTTCCGAGTCGTCGGACGCTTCAAACGACCTTGCGTCTTGTTCGAACCCAAGTTCGCCTAAACTGGGCAGATAGATCTTGAACGTAGTGCCGACATTCAATTCACTGTAAACACAGATGAAACCGCCGCTCTGTTTGACGATTCCGTAAACAGTTGAAAGACCGAGACCGGTTCCCTTGCCCAACTCTTTCGTCGTGAAGAACGGCTCGAAGATATGCAACTTCGTATTGGCATCCATCCCCAGGCCAGTGTCACTAACCGCTAACATCACGTACTTTCCGGCTTTCACTGGTAGGTGCTCGGAAGCAGACGCATCATCAAACATGGCGTTTGCAGTTTCTATCGTAACGCTTCCGCCAAAGGGCATTGCGTCGCGAGCATTCACGACCAGATTCATAATGATCTGTTCGAGTTGACCGCGATCCGCTCTGACTGGCTCAGACTCAGTGGTCAATGTCGTAATCAGATCGATGTCTTCACCAATCAACCGCTGCAACATCTTGTGCATGTCGCCAACGACGAGGTTCAGATCCAGGATTTCGGGTTTCAGAATTTGTTTTCGACTAAAAGCGAGCAGCTGCCGTGTCAGTGAAGCAGCGCGACCGGCCGCTTTTTTGATCTCCTCGATGTCGAGTCTAATCGGATTGTTTGCCCGCATTTTTCGAAGCGCGAAGTCGCTGTAACCGATGATTGCGGTGAGCAGATTATTGAAGTCGTGAGCCACACCACCCGCCAGTTGACCCACGGCTTCAAGCTTCTGCGATTGTTGGAGTTGAGCCTGGCTCGCCCGCAGGTCGTCCTCCATTCGCTGGCGGTCGGTAATGTCGCGCGCGATACCTTGAACACCAACCGCCTCACCATCCTTTACGATGGCCCTGGAGCTTACCTCGACGGCCGCTCGTCCTCCGGATTTAGTGATTAGTTCAAGGTCGTAAACGGTCGCCACATCGGCGACTCGTTTACGCGACAGCATGTGGCGAACTTTGGCGATATCGTCTGGGGAGACGGCTTGAGCAATATTCATCTTGAGCGCTTCTTCGGCCGTATAGCCGGTCACTCGTTCCCCCGCCCGATTCAACGAGGTGATGTTTCCAAGCATGTCGCAAGTGAAGATGATGTCGTTGGCATTCTCAACGAGATCACGGTAGCGCTGCTCACTCGCTCTCACGACTTCTTCGGCACGTCGTCGTTCTTTTATGTCGCGAACTGTACCCTGGACACCAATCGGTCTTCCATTGCGATAAATCAGTCTGCTACTAACTTCTACGGGTACCGGCGTGCCATCTTTCCGTATTGCTTCTACTTCGTAAGTCGTAGGAGCGTGGTCGCTGAGCTTTTGTTTCAGGCTATTGCAGATCAGATCAACGTGTTCGGGGGAAGCCATATCAAACACGGTGAGCTGCAGTATTTCTTCTCTGCTGTAGCCGGTGAGTTTTTCGGCCGCCCGATTGACGAGGGTATAGCGGCCGTTCAGATCGTGAACGTAAATGGCGTCCTTGGCGTTCTCGAAGATCTCGCGATAGCGTCTTTCGCTTTCTTCCAGGCTCCAATCAGCCTGGCCCAGCGTTCGCTCAAGCGGTTCTTCCGCGCTGCCCTCAATCATGACGTCAACTCTACTACCTAAAAACTGCCGACAACCCTGATAGGGGGCAGGGCGAGATCCCCACGACGTCTCACCCTGCTTCGGCGTAGCCACGGTGCGACACTGCGCCAAATCCGCGACCACGCCTATTGCGGCGCAACTCGCCCCCGGTGCGCCGCAAATTTCCAAAAAACTCCAGAGAAGCACCCGTGGGGCTCTCATCATCAATTGGAGAGACAATACAATTTGCCCCAAGATCGGACTATCGGTTGAGGTCGGATCTTTTTGTCAGGAAAAGGATTACTGCTTGTAGGGCAGCGACTGACAAAGGCGTTATCTTGCGTCAAAAGCCTCGGTCTTTTTTGCGGCTGTCCCGTTCGATGTGGGGAGGCGCTTTACCCCGCCGTTAGTAGTCACATCCTAGCGCGGAGGTCGGACTAAACATTCAACTACCGAACGGGAGCGAAGCGACCGATTTGAACGGGCATTGAGAGTTAGTTAGTTGAAATCGGTCGCTTCGCTGCTATGTGAATGTCAAGATCAATGTGCGATACGCGGAGCGTGTTTTTGTCTGCGTTGCTCTATCGACTCCTTTTGGACCCACGCGACGTGCCTTGGGAAACGCAAGCGGCGTAGCGCGGAGCGTA
>DATIBJ010000092.1:0-16295 GCA_035457565.1 Pyrinomonadaceae bacterium
CAAGAAAGGAATACGAAAAGTTGACGCCCCTACACATCAAGACACGACCCGGTTAAGACGTCAACTTTTCGTATTCCTTTCTTGCCTCCACCAACGGAGCAAGATTCGCATCCGCCTCTTTCCACAATGCGAAGAAGTCCTGGTAAGCTTTGCGGCTCGCTGCAGTATCTCCAGACATCGCAGCTGCGCGAGCTAATCCCAGGTACGCCAACGATCGGGCAGGGCTAAATAAGTCGCAGCCTCGCTTGTCCAGGATTGTTTGGAATTCGCGCCGTGCTTCGGCGCCCTTCTTCAGATCCAAATACAGATATCCGCGCTGATAGTTGTTGGTTGAACCTATGATGAACGACATGTCATAGGTACGAACTGTCTCGAGGAACCGGATCGCTTGCTCGTAATTCCCCCGACTCCTCTCGATCACCGCACGCACCACCGGTGCTGCCAATGAAGACGATGCTGTGTCGAGAGGATAATTCTTTGCCATCTCATCAAGTAGTGATTGCGATTGCGCAATATCGCCACATACCGCGAACGTCAAGGCAGCGTTCCCAAGAATTGTTCTGCCCCGAGACTGGGCCAATGCGGCTGTTGCATTCTGTTTGGCCTCTTGACACTTTCCTAACAACGATTGATCGCCAGCCAGGTTTAATAAGGTGCCCGCCACATTTTCAATGCGCTTGTCTTTCATAAACAGCGCTATAGCGCGTTGGCTCAGCTCCTCAGCTTTGCTTACTTGCCCCAGTGAAAAGTAAGCCTGAGCAACCACTGACAACAGGTCCGGCTCCTGCGGTTTACCGCGCACCGATTCAACTTGTGCATTGATAGTGGTCCAATCATTCCTCAAGTAGGCAAACACCACATTATTGAATTCTCCAGCTGCCTCCGGATGGCTGGCGTTGAGCTGATTCGCGATCTGCTGCGCTTCATCGAACCGTCCCAGTGCAAGAAATGCTCCGATGAGATTGTCGAGTGCACTGATGTTTGAGGGGCTTAATCGGACTGCTACCTGCGCTTCTTTCCTGGCGTCTTCAAAACGACCAAGCAGCAGGTATTGCAAGGCGAGGTTGTTGTGCGGGACGTAATCTTGTGGATATAAACGGGCTGTTGTTTCAAGCACTTCAATCACTTTAGGGATCTCGCCCGTGATGTAGCCATAGTATTTCTCGGAGATGTAAAGGCGCTCTCTTTCACTCACGCGGTCCTTTAACTCATATGCTTTTTTAACGTACTCTTTGGCCTTTTCCAGTTGGCCCGTATTGCCGTAGAAGACAGCGATTCGTGCGTACGCCATCGCGAAGTTTGGGTCCAGGGATATCGCGCTCTGGTACAGCCCCAACGCTTCGAGAGGCTTGCCCTTCGCCCTCTCTTCGTTACCCATGGTAAACGCCTTTAGCGCTTCGAGTGACGAAGTAGTCGCTTGTTCGACCGGCACGTCATACTTCTGTATTGAACTCAGTGACTCGCCGAGCTTCTGGCGCAGACTCGAAGTTGCCGCTCCCAAAGAAGATAAAACCTTCTCTTTCGAGTTGGCCTCAGTCTGTTCGCGCGCAATTGAATCACCTGTTTGCGCATTCACCGCCTCGAGCGTGATCACATAGTTGGATCCAAGACTCGATATCGACCCAATTAACAACGCCTTCAATCCTTGTCGTCGACATATCTCCAGGCCGACATCTCGTGTTACCCGTTCGTCGGAAGAACGATTCATATAGCGAAGGGTTTCTCGCACGCGCTCTTCCGGAAAGATGTTGAGAAAAGGCGACTGCGCCAATTGCACAGACAGAGCTTGTTTCAACGTGCCATCAAAAACAGTTTCGCCCGTTGTGTTGACGAAGTCGGCCAGTAACACAGTGTCTTTGTCAGTTAATGGCTGTGCTCTGTTGAAGTGAACAACAGCTGCGATGATACCCGCAACGACGATCACGCCAATCAGCATCGCTGCAACTCTGTGTCGACGAATACCGGTGACAATGTATTCAGCACTCGACATTGTCGTTGCGCCCTTCGTGACTGTTGGTGTGACTTTGCCGGAAACCGTGGGGGCTTGCGCCACTGGAGAAATGCTCGACCTTGTAAAGCTCTCCGGAGCTGCTGTTCTTTCAAGCTCGACTTCGAATTCCAGCTTCTGTCTTAACCGTCGCAGGTCGGTAATCAGTTCCTTGATCGTCTGATATCGCTCATCCTTTGCTTTACGCAGAGCCTTCATAACGATCCATTCAAGCTCTGCCGGAACGTTTGGATCAAAACGCGCAATTGGCGCGGGCTCTTTTTGTGTGATTGCGACCAGAACGTCGGTTGCCGTTTCACCCTCGAAAGGAAGTCGCTCAGTAACCATCTGGTACATCACGACTCCGAGACTCCAGATGTCGGCTCTCGCGTCAACCGGTTTGCCACGTGCTTGTTCAGGTGACATGTAGTGCGATGTCCCCATCACAACCCCGGCATCCGTGTGCACGAGGACACGCGTTGCTGCTTCTCCGTCTGATGGTGTGCGATCGGTGGAACTCTCTGTAAGCTTTGCAAGACCAAAGTCGAGAACCTTCACATAACCATTTCGCCGCACCATGATGTTGTCAGGTTTGATATCTCGATGAACGATACCCACTCCGTGTGCTTCTTCGAGCGCGGCAGCGACTTGCACCGCAATATCGAGAATCTCGCGTGGATCTAATCGAGCTTCAACTAACTTCTGCCGGAGGGTTATCCCATCAATGAATTCCGTAGCAATAAAGTGCCGCCCGTTGTCGTTGCCAACTTCGTAGATGGTCAGAATGTTCGGGTGATTCAACGCTGACGCTGAGCAAGCTTCCTGCTCAAACCTCTTAAGTCGATCTTTGTTGGTGGTGTACTCATCGCTCAGGACTTTAATCGCGACCTTTCGTCCCAGCTTCATATCTTCGGCGAGATAGACTTCACCCATCCCGCCGGCGCCAAGCCGTTTCAGAATTCGATAGTGGGAGATCTGTTCCATTCGTACTTACTTTGCGGCGAGGGCTAGCAGCTTTTCAGCGCTGACACCCTCAACAGTAATCTTTTTGATTCGCGAGCTGCGACCCGAAACGATCGTAACGGAGCGAGGTTTCACTTCCAGTTTCTTCGCGATGAGGCGTTTCAGTTCTTCATTCGCCGCTCCGTCGACTGGTGGCGCAGCAATCCGAACACGTAATGCGCCGTCTTGTTCTCCGGCCAGCTCACTGCGCGATGCTCTTGGTACAACTTTTACATTAAACACAATGTGACCGTCGCGAATCGAGTATTCAATCACTTGAGTGACCTAAAGTGGTATTTGACCCGCGCCGCGCAACAAAGTCCCCGCAATCGCTTGCTGAAACAGCCACAAAATCAGGAAAGCAACAATCGGAGAAATGTCCAGCATTCCTAAAGGCGGGATGATGCGTCGTAACGGTCCGAGGAGAGGCTCAGTGGCGTTCACGAGAAACCTCATTAAGCGGTTTGTGTAACTCACCATGCCCCAGGAGAAAACGATCCGCATGAAGATCAGAATGATGTAGATTGAAACCGCACCATAAATGATAAAGCCTAAGGCCGACACCATCGCTCCTTGACGCACGCTATCTAGAAGACCTGCGGTAGTCCGCGCCAACGTCTCGGCCAACTGCAAAACGAAGAAGCCGAGAAGGATTGTGATTAGGATCACCACGATCGGCGAGTACTTAGGATCGATACCAAAACCCATTAGTCCGCGGCGCATGCGAAGTACGAAAGGATCGCTGAGTTGACGAATCAGCAAGGAGAGCCGCGAGAATGGATTGAGGTTAGCGGCGTCCGCAATCAGACGTATCACCATCAACGCGATCACGGCAATGATGGTGGCAACAACAGCCCATTGCACAAAAAGGAACGTACGAGTGATAACTATCATAATTCTCTGTCAAATCACTTAAGCATAATTATAAACGCCACGCGTGCTACAACCGTTCGCCAAATATCGCAGTGCCGATTCGCACCATAGTCGCGCCCTCTTCGATCCCAACTTCAAAGTCGTGCGTCATTCCCATGGAGAGCTCACCAGGTGCACTACCAAAACTACCTCGTGATTTCAGGTCATCACGCAGCTGACGTAACCGACTAAAGAATGGGCGCACTCGCTCCGCGTCCTCAAAGTACGGAGGCACACTCATCAGTCCCGTCAACTTCAACCGTTCGCAACTCTGAATAGCTTCAACAAGAGCAAATAGGTCTCGCTCATCAACACCTGATTTGGTCTCTTCTCCACCGAGGTTCACCTGGATCAGCACGGGCAGCACATCTCTGCTCTCTTCACTGCAAAGACGATCAAGACGCTTCGCAAGAGCTACTGAATCGAGAGAGTGCATAACATCAAACAGCCTTACCGCCTTTCGCGCTTTGTTGGCTTGAAGGTGTCCAACCAAATGCCAGCGCACGCGATCTCGTCCGACCTCGTGAATCTTTGGCTCCGCCTCCTGCAACCGGTTTTCTCCCACATCCCTCACACCACAATCCACCGCAGTCCGGATACGATCGCTTGAGTGCGTCTTACTGATAGCGATGAGAGTTATGTCCCGCGCAGAGCGTTGAGCCCGAGCCGCAGCTGCGTTGATGCGTCCAATAACGGAAGTTAATCGATCGCACAAATCATCCTTAAGGTTCGGGGCAGAAGTCATCTGACTCGACATCTGGATCGAAAGGGATACAACGAATCGACAGTTGGTCGCATATAAGAAAGTGAACGTTATCGTATATCAAAGGCGTAGGATCCCGCGACATCTCGCGGCAAATTGGGCACCGGTCAGGATTATGCTGAGGCAACTTTGCGTTTCTTGACACCTTCTAAAGCGGTTCGCATAATGACGTGCCCACAATTTGCGGATGTGGCGGAACTGGCAGACGCGCAGGTCTCAGAAGCCTGTGATGGTGACATCGTGGAGGTTCAAGTCCTCTCATCCGCACCAAATGGTTCAATCAGGCGAGCTCAAATTGCAGCTCGCCTTTTATGTGTGAACCGAATTGTTAATTGTTGTTAAGGACGGTCGTCTACAACTAACTGGTGCACTCACTTTCAGCACTGCTTCTTGCATCTCATTGACACGATTAAAAAATTGCCACGGAACATCCGACGACGGTGTTCTCGTATCAAGAGGTTAGTCGAAAGGGGAGCTTTACATGAACGTGGACCAAGCAGCTTTTATGGATAGCGACAGTCTGCGCCCTGCCGCTCTTTCCACGCAAAGCGCTGACAAAACTGTACATTTAAAACTAGCTGAACGGCCTGACCGCGATCGCCTCCAAAGAGTGGTCGATCTTGCAGCGATACTTCTAACCGAAGCCGAAACGCTGGCAAGAGACAAGGCTTTTACCGATGAAGCCACCAGACTAAGGCCGCTTGATATTCTTGGCGGAATTGATTTTTACGCCGAGGTCCAGCGGTTTGAAACCCATCTAATTAAGATGGCTTTGGCCGAAACGGGTGGGAACCAGGCGAGGGCTGCGCGGTTGCTGGGGATTAAGGCGACTACCCTGAATTCCAAAATCAAGCTATTCAACATTCAAGCCGAGTAACGGCGGACACTTCAATTCACAGCTTCAGATGGTCCGATTGGCAGCGGTTCGCTGGCTTCGGAAATTACCAGCGGCTGTTCTTCGAATAAGTTGGAATCCACCAGGGTCTGAATCCAGTATTGACCTGGAGTGGTGAACGTGACGTTCACGAAGAAACTTATATTGTCTGCGTGCCCACCCGCGGCAATCTCGAATCGTGTCGGCTGTGAAACGACAATGGGCTGCTGCTTATCGGGCGTTAGAATTCTGACCTCCGACAGGTAGGCTCCTTCACCGCGCCAATGACTAACGACCGCGAATTTAATCAGCGACACAGGGAGCTGTTGGACCATTATGTTCTGGAACACTCCCATGAACGACAATTTATTACCCGCCTCGAGTCGCACATCGTCACACAGCAGTGTGTAAACGAGTGTTAAGTTTTGTGGTTTTGATTCTGTTGCCATGTTTAATCCAACATCTTCTTAAATGCTTCCTCGTTGATGATCTGAACTCCCAGTTCCTGCGCTTTGTCGAGTTTTGATCCCGCCTCTTCACCCGCGACTACATAATCCGTCTTTTTACTAACAGACGAGTTGACTCTTCCACCTCGAGCTTCTATCAAAGCTCGCGCTTCGTCGCGCGTAAAGTCGGTTAACTTCCCTGTCAACACAAATTGCTTTCCGGCGAACCGCTCGTCGGTGGCAGCAGTCGCTTTTTTCTCCGACTCAGTATTAACTCCTGCAGCTCGCAGCCTATCACAAAGCCTTAAATTACCCTCGTCATCAAACCAGTCACGAACACTTTCAGCCACTGTCAAACCAATCTCTGGAATATCGTCCAACTCCTCAACAGTGGCACGCGCGAGATTCTCTAACGAATTAAAATGCCGTGCGAGGATACCGGCGGTCCGTTCACCGACGTGACGAATACCCAGTGCATAGATCAAATTGGAGAGATCGCGCGACTTACTTGCTTCGATTTGCTCGAGTAAGTTTGTTGCCGACTTCTCTGCCATCCGCGGCAGTGAGGTAATCTGTTCGACCGTCAATGAATACAGGTCGCCAACGTCGCGGACGAGTTTCGCTTCGAGAAGTTGTTCGACCAGAACGACTCCCAGCCCCTCGATTCGCATCGCTCGTCGTGAGGAAAAATGAATCAAGCGACCCATCAGTTGGGCAGGACAATCAGCCGCCACGCACCGTGCTACAACTTCACCTTCAGGTCGCGAGATGGCGCCACCGCAAACGGGACAGCTCTTTGGGGCACGAAAAGGCCTCTCGTTGCCGGTTCGTTTCGACTTAATGACGCTTAGCACTTTGGGAATGATCTCGCCGCTCTTCTCGATCATCACCCAGTCGCCGATCTTCAGTCCTAAACGTTTGATCTCATCTTCGTTGTGCAACGTAGCGCGCGACACTGTGGTGCCGGCAAGAAAAACGGGTTCAAGGTTTGCCACTGGCGTCAGCGCGCCCGTACGACCAACCTGAACAACGATCGACAAAACCTTCGTTGACGCCTGGCGAGCCGGATACTTATATGCGCTGGCCCAACGCGGTGCTTTCTGCGTCGTACCAAACTCTTCTTGCAATGCTGTTGAGTTCACCTTTACTACGAGCCCGTCAATCTCGTAACCCAGATCATCGCGCTTCGCTTCCATACTGTTGGCAAACTCAATTACGTGCTCGATTGATTCGCAGAGCTCTCGATGAGGATTGACTCTGAAACCCGCTTCGCAAAGCCATTCGAGCGATTCCCAATGAGTTGCGAAGGGTTTCCGATCACCAACCAACAAGTCGTAAGCAAACATGTCGAGCTTGCGACGAGCGACCAAACGTGAATCAAGTTGGCGAATCGCTCCGGCTGCCGCGTTACGTGGGTTGGCAAATCGCGGCTCGCCCTGTTCCTCGCGTTCCTCATTGGTCTTCTGGAAAACATCCAGCGGAATAAAAACTTCGCCACGAACTTCTAAGTCCGATTCAATTGCACGCGACCCAGTCTTCAAGCGCAGAGGCACGGCGCGAATAGTTCTCGCGTTCTGCGTAACTTCTTCGCCGATTCGCCCATCTCCACGAGTTACGCCACGCATCAACACACCATTTTGGTAGTGCAGCGCGATTGAAAGACCATCAATCTTCAACTCTGCTACATACTGCAATGGTCTCCCATCCGCTAGCCGGCGGCAGCGTTCGTCAAAAGCGCGTAGCTCATCAATGTTGTAGCTGTTATCAAGCGAGAGCATTGGGCGTCGATGAACGACTTCCGGAAAACCCTCTGCCGGGCGGCCGCCTACTCGTTGTGTTGGACTGTCAGGTGTGATTAGGTCGGGATACGCTGCTTCCAGTGACTGCAGGGTTTCGATTAGTAGATCATACTCGCGATCGGAAATCTCCGGACTATCCTGGACGTAATAGAGTTCTTCATGCCGGCGGATCTCTTCACGTAACTTTTCGATCTCCTGCTTCGCTGACTTCGTCGCGGCCAAGTTGTTACTTTCCCTTTTCTTTAATGGTGCTCAAGCGCGGTAGACGAGCGGTGGGTGAGCTTTCGCTGTCGGCAGCAGCTGCTCGAGAAGTTGGTTTCGTGTTGTACTCCGAGAGTTTATGAATCATCCGCCCTATGAGTTTGATGCTTTGTAGAAAATCGTCAATTCGAATGTTCTCGTCCGGACCATGAGGATTCGAACCTGCGTAACTGGTGCCAAAGGACGCGACCGGTGTCGCTGGTTGACTTACTCCACAAACCGCGCCGACTGGTCCACTCGACGGATCCATCGGATAGATCAACGGAGCCTGGCTGTACACTTCTGTCGCTGATTCGATAACTGCGCGCGCAACTGTCGATTTCGCAGACGACTTCGCCAATGGCGCATTTCCTAGTTCGATGATTTCGATGTCTCTGAAACCGCGAACGTCAAGGTGCGAGCGCAAGAGATCCACAACTTTCTGCGCCGTTAGATCCGGCACCAGCCGGAAATCAAGGCGGGCCATAGCCGAACTCGGCAGCACCGTTTTAGCACCGGCATCCGTGTGACCCGTTTGAATTCCACAGATCGTGCAGGTCGCTCCAAAAATGTGTTCCTTAACGAGCGTCTGCCCCTTCATCGATCTAACCCAGCTGGAAATCCGAAATTCACGTTTCAGTCCGACTTCGTCGAGCTCAATCGATTTCAAGACTTCCGAATCCTCGTCGCTGATTGGAGCGATATGCGAACTAAAGCCATCAATTGTGATCACCCCTTTCGGCGAGGTTAGCGTCGCGAGCGCCTGGACCAAACGCCACGCGGGATTCGGGACGATTGTTCCCCACTTCGAGTGGAGATCCGTACGAGCTCCATGTGCACGCAGTTCCAGAAAGGTGATGCCCTTAAAGCCGAGACTAACAACCGGAGCTTCACGTGTATCGCGATATCCTTCGTCCCAAATGCAACCATCGGCCTGCAAAAGCTCGGGATATTCGCTCGTGAACCGGTACAAACTCGGGCTACCTAAACCATCTTCGCCTTCAACTAAGAAGCGCAACGAAACAGGTAATTTCCCAAACGATTTTTGATACGCCTCGACCGCTGCCAATCGCGCAAGCAGATCTCCTTTGCTGTTTGCGGCGCCCCGCGCGTACAACTTGCCGTCGGTTATCGTTGCAGCAAACGGACCAACAGACCACTCAGTAAGATGACCGACTGGCTGTACATCATAATGACCATAGACTACATAGCTCGATGGACCGGAGCCACACTCGCCGTAGATGATGGGATAGCCGGAGCTCATCCGGAATGTCCGCGTGCCAACTCCAACACGCTGCATCAGTTGTTCGACAGTTTCGGCTATCGCGCGCATGCCCGTGCCGCGTGCCGCAACTGACGGCATGCGACAAAGTGCCTGCAAACGTTCTGTGAAGTTGCGGGCGTGACGCTCGACGTATCGATCAAACTTCGCGAAAGTCACTCACTATCTCCGTCAAATACTGTTTCTATCGAACAACAAATACTTTGATTGATCTCGCCCACGTTCAAACGCGGCACAAATCAAGCCCTCCGCGAACGCGTTTTTGAATTCTGAACGAACACGGGCTTGCTCTCGACGTGCAGTTACAACGTCTGCCTTAACAAGCACGGACCACTCTGAAGGAACGGCGATACTACACGCGAGCTTCGCCGTAATCTGATCGTCTTCACCGGCGGCTAGCCGGCGAACTCGATCCGAGTTGAGCCGCCAACTCGCAAACAGACGATCACTCTGGAGCCCTGGACGATCCTCTGCCTCTTGAGTAGGGTCGGCGTTGTAGTCCATCCCGTAAAAGTTGTCGCCAAACGCTTCGACAACTACGCCAAGTCGATTTAGATTGAAGTGCGCATTGCGAGACTGCATCGGATCCCAGGTCCATTTGATGAAGTCGCGTCCTTCACCCAGAGCACGTTCGCGCTGAGCCCACTTCAGTCGCGCGCCAATACCTTTGTTCTGGTAATCCTTAGCGACGGCCATCATGTGTGAATAGCCAAACACTTCATTGTCACGACTTACTGCCGCAAGGTGGTGGACGAATCCAACCATTCTGTCCCCATCAAACGCGCCGAGCGTCCACCCACCTGCTTGCCGCGAAACGATCAGATGTCTTCGTGGTGAAATCTCCAGATCCGGTAAACCAAAAGCTTCGCGTTGCAGAGAAATGCAGGTATCGAAGTCTTCGATTGATGTGCATTCACGAATAACAGGTTCCACAGTCGGCTTAGTATCCCTTCAGAGGCTTTGCGGGCAGCTGGATTGTTACGACGATTCCCGCTGGTTCGCAATTCTCAATTGACACGTTACCTTCGAGAAGCTCGAGTAGACGGCGAGCAATAATGATTCCCAGATGATTGATATTCGGATCGTCAGCGCCGGTGCTATCCGGATCAAAAAGACGGTCCATGGGCGGCACTACTTCGCCGTTATCTGAAATCTGCAATCGCAACTGCGAAGGGTTATCAAGACTAGCGGTAATTTTGACCGTATCACCGACCGGACTACGACCAACGGCCCACGCAATAAAGTTGAAAACAATCTGCCTGATCTTTCCCTGGTCCGAAACAATCGTGGTGATCTCAGGCGCAAGCTCGTAATCGATCTTAACTTCCCGCTTTTGCGCCATACGTGCAGCGGCAGAGCACGATTCGCGCATTGTCTCGCGAAGCGTGAACTCCTGGAGGAACAACTCGGTCTGTCCCGCTTCCAGACGCGACAAATCGACAAGCTGATTCAGACTGGCCTGCAGTTGAAACCCTGAGTCCTGCACTTTTTGACAAAAGCGCCGCTGAGTGTCGGTCAGTTCTTCCTGGTCCAGGAGTATTTCACTGAAGCCGAGAATCGATGTCAGCGGCGTCCGTAGTTCGTGAGACATCCGCGCCAAAAACAACGACCTGTAATGCGAGAGTCGCCGCAGCTCGCGATTCGCTTCCTCCAGTTCGGCAGTTCTCTGTCGGAGTTCCGTAATGAGGTCGTCTACGCTCTTATTCTTTTCAACGTTGTTGCCATTCACGGTATCGACACCCCTTGTAGTTATGCACCTTGCCGATGTCCGCTTGGTCGTCAACCCAAGCAGATCTCAACATATCGATCTATCGGGAACGGGCGATAGCAAAATGCGTGTAGCGCCAATATAGATTTCGCTTCCAGCGGTGTCAAAGTCTTCTTCTTTATTCGGCCGTGAGATATGATCGCGCCCGGCGCCTGGGCGCGGGACTCACGCCTGAGTCGCCCTAACCTAAACCCGCATGAACGGACAACTGAGCGAACAGCCGTTCGCTGAATTAATTCGCGAGATCTCAGCAAAACGAATGTCTGGCCGGCTGCGTGTGCAGCAGAACCGCTTAGCCGTAGTCACTTACTTTAAGGACGGAGTGTTTTTGTATGCGGCCGCGAATGTCCGGACGCTGCGGCTGCGCGACTACCTCACAAAACTCAAGACCGTCGATGATTCCCAGCTGCAGCAGATTGGTGAAAACCGATCGGACCTGCAGCTGGCAGCCGCGCTGGTTGAGAAGAATCTGATCGATTCGAAAACCGCTCAAGATGTTCAGCTCAAACAAGTCGCTGACGTTTTGCGTGTTGGCCTTATGTGGACAGAAGGAACGTGGGAATTCAATCACCGGTCGCATTTGAACGAGACGCTCGATTTTAATCTCGATCCCTGGCCGCTGCTTCTGGAGACAGGGCGGCGGTTGCCGTCGACTTTCCTCGCCAGCCGGTTCAGAAATGAGACCGAACTGATAACTCTGAATCAATCGATGATTAAGGTCAAAGGATTGGATACAAAAGAGACTTTCATTCTTTCGCAGTTGGAGCGGCCAAGACGATTGAATGAACTCGTTGCTGTTAGCGGATTCTCTTCTGAAGAAACCCTACGAGCTATCTATGCGCTGGCGCTTTCGGGTGTGGTTATTCGCGAAAGTTGGAAAAACGCATTCCGAGAAGTTGCGCCGTCGTCTTATGATGTAACCAAACCGCTAGAGGTCATTCGCGAAATCGAGCAAGAGTCTCCGAGCGCAGATGCGAGTGATCTGCCAAACTTCCTGGAGCGAGTGGAAGCAGCGTCGACTCATTATGACGTGCTCGCGATTTCTTCTGAGGCGTCGGCGGATGAAGTGAAACGAATTTATTACGACTTCGCGCGCCGCTATCATCCGGACCGGTTTCGTCGCGACGAAGACACTGCTCTTCATGGACGGATCGAGACGGCATTTGCTCGCGTCACTCGAGCGTACGAAACGCTTCGCAATTCGAGCTCTCGCGCCACATACGATTCAAAACTCGCGGCGGGTATCACGCCCCGCACCGGACCTGCTGGTAAAGCAAATTTGCCGAGCGAAGACTCAGTTCCAGCCAGGGAGCGCGCGGAAACCTACTTCAGGGAAGGGCTCACAGCCCTGAAAGGCAGTCAGAGCACTATCGCAATCAACAATTTCGCCTTAGCCGCTCAACTGTTTCCGGACCAAGCACGATATCGTGCATTTTATGGACATGCGCTGTCATCGAATGAAAAGAGCCGGCGGCTGGCCGAGGTTGAACTCCAGGCCGCACTCAAACTCGAGCCGGACAATCCTGACTATCGAACGATGCTCGCGCAGTTGTATAAAGCCCTGGGATTCCCTCGACGCGCGCGCGCAGAAGCCGAACGGGCGCTGGCTACCGCTCCCAACCATGCTGGTGCACATGATTTATTGAAGGATCTTTCAGAGTCCTGATCGGATGCGCTCTCCCAATGCGCTGTACCCTGAGTTGATTTTTGCCGTCTTCCATTGTTGAATCAATGTCACCAGTCTTAGTTCACCGATGTCAGCTACCCAACAAATAGAGTTAATCGACAGGGCGACCGACGAAGCATTTCTTCAACTCGCCGTTACCACAGATCGTTTCGAGAGATTCGACAACCCACACGCGGTCCGCGTGGCGGCACTCGCCGACCATATAGCTAAGACTTTTCATCTCGCCCGCCACGATCGCGGATCACTTCGCGCGGCAGCTCTGCTGCACGATCTTGGCGAAGTCGCGATGGAAAGAGACTACATTCAGCGCGCGGGTTCGCTAACGAATGAAGATAAAATTGATCTGTGGCGACATCCGATCATCGGTGAACGAGAAGCTTCCAGAGTGGGGGCAGATCGTGCAGCGCAACTGCTCGTACGTTGGCATCATGAGTGGTGGAACGGCCGCGGCTATCCGGATGCAATGCGTGGAGACGATATTCCGCTGGCTGCGCGAATTCTGCGGCTGGCGGATTCGTATGCTTCGTTGACTGACGCACGACCATTTCGTCGTGCGCTCACGGCTGACGATGCCACGAGGGAGATCGTAAAGCGCGCGGGTATCGAGTTTGATCCGACAGTGGTCAATGCGTTTCTCTCACTCACTGCAATACCGGAACTCGAATCTTTTGCGAAGACTCGCGAAGAAGGGCTCATGGAACCTTCCAAAACAGGCGGCGCCTGGGAAATGTTCTCGACTCTCGGGCGATAAGAATGCATGCAATTCACAAACGGCTGGCTAGGTTTTGAATTAGGAGTTTTACGGCGATTGAAGTTTTCGTCCGTGGCGTTGCCCTTTACCGGCGAGCCTGACATCGCCCTGCGTCTAAAACGCTGGAACGTCAGAGTACTGGCGAATGATCCGATGCTGTGGTCATACATCAAAGGGATCGCGCTCGTCGAGAACCATTCAGATTCCCTCTCTGAAGAGGATCAGGATCTACTCCTGCAGGACGCATACGTTCCACGAGACAAACTTGACAACTCGTCGCTTTTGAAGTGGTTCAATGAAGTCGACGCGTGGTGGTTTGACAATGTCCGCTTCAATGCAGAACGACTCGATCCTTACAAACGCGCGCTCGCGTTAACAGCCGGAATGATGGTCGGTGACTACGTCCTTTCGTTCAGCGAGAACACTCGACACCTGCGCGAACCTTTCTCATTGTCGAATATATTTCGTTTGATGCTCGAAACGCTGCCCGCTCATTACGACAACGCACTGCGCAACCGCAGCACTAACCAGGATGTTCGCTCGTTCGTTGCTGAACGTCATCACACCGATTTGTTGTTCTTAAGATTGCCCGTTCCGGTTACCAAAACCACTTTTAGAGATCCGCTCTTGACCTGGCGCGAGGAATGGATTCGCGGTAGCGACAACTTCTGGACCGACCTCGAGCGACAACGACTGTCACGTCTTGGGTCGCGCGTTCAAAGCAAGCAGCAGTATCTCGGCTTTGTCGAAGATCTATTAAGGACTGGCTCGCATGTTCCCCTCTGGGCCATCGCCCACACGGAGAACGGATTCATTACGAATGAGGAGCTGGTTGAAAAGGTGAGTCTTGTGAGGAAAGTTGACGCGATTTATTCAAAAGACTTCTCTGACCTGCTAGGCGTTCGGGCGTCAATGCTCGTGGCTACCGCGTAGAACTGCGACCGGTACTGGGAGCGCGGACGTCCTTGTCCGCAAATGAAGCGCGAACTGGTGCGTCTGACCACGCGTTTGCAGACGAGGACGTCCGCGCTCCCAGGAAATTAGTTCCTCCTGGTTCCGGCCTTTGAAATGAATTTATAACCGACACCGCGAACAGTGACGAGATGTTTTGGCTGCGAAGGTTCGTCTTCGATGTATTTCCGCAAACGTACGATGAAGTTGTCGATCGCTCTTGTGTCAGTGTCTTCACGCAGTCCCCACACATCTTCCAGGATCGAGCGCCGCGACACGATGCGCCCGTCGTGTCGAATCAAGTAACGCAAGAGCTCCGCTTCCATTAATGTCAGACGCACAGTCTGATCTCCCGAGCGGAGTTCGAGAGCCTCGAAATCGATCGTCTTGTTGTCGAATTCGATCAGCTTCGGTTCGTGTTGAGTCGCTGTTGACGACTGCTCGCGTGTTGGTGCTGCTGACGTGCTGCGGAGCCATTCTCGCCGGCGGAGCAACGCGTTGAGTCGCGCAATAAGAACCGATAGCTCAAAGGGTTTGGGAAGATAATCGTCGGCGCCGGCCTCAAAACCACGCAGCACATCCTGCGCGTCCCCTCGCGCCGTCAACATCAGAATCGGAACGAATTGCTCGGCTTTGCGTAGACTTGAGGCGAGCGCAAAACCATTCTTCCCCGGCAACATCACATCAAGCACGACCACGTCAAACGGTTTACGCTCTTTGAGTAGCAGATCCTCAGCAGACTCCGCGTCAATGGCTACATCAACAACAAACCCTTCCGCCTCCAGGTTGAAGCGGAGTCCATCCGCGAGGTGTTTCTCGTCTTCGACGATCAGTACTGCGTTCATCTTTGGTCACACGCGCGGCAATTGGATAGTAAACGTGCTCCCTTTGCCCAGGCCCGGACTCTCAGCGAAGACGCGGCCTCCGTGTTTTTCTACTACCGACCGCACAATGAAAAGACCTAAACCGGTTCCCTTCACGCGCGCCATGAGCCGATTCGGCACTCTGTAGAATCGCTTGAAGATGCGTTTCAGTTGCGCGCTGGGAATGCCGATACCTTTATCTGCAACGCGAACGGCAACGCGCTTCTCATCGATCGCGGTCAGTTCTACCGAAACACTTACCTGCTCATCAGAATACTTTACAGCGTTGTCCAACAGATTTGAGAAAACAGCGCGCAATTCATCAATATCACCAGATACTTTGGCACCGCCTGCTGAGGGTGCCTCAAAGTAAGTCAAACTCTTTTCGTCCAAGCCGTAGCGAATCTTCGTCAGCTCCAAACATTCGACGATGGTGCTGTTCAGATCAATCACGGAGTGCGCAATTCGTCTGCCGCGGTGACGCGCCCTCGCCGCGCGCAGGACCTGCTCGACCGTCGTTAGCAAACGGTCACTGTCAGCCAACATGTTGTCGTAGAACTGATCCCGTTGCTGAGCGTTGACGTCGCGTGTCTTTAGAGTTTCCAGATACAACCGAATTGAGGCGATCGGCGTTTTTAGTTCGTGGGTGACGGCGTTAATAAAGGCGTCGTGCTGTTCGTTCAAGCGGATCTCGCGGATGAGGAAAGTCGTGTTGATAACGAGTCCGAAGATTATTACGCTAAAGAAGATGATCCCAAAAACCAGCAGGGCCACTTCTCGCCAGTTCAGTATGATCCAGCCAACATTCAGAGCAATCGCCAACACTACCAGCGATGCTCCGAGCGTGACAAAGAAGGCTATGGATTTTCTACGACTTCTGGCACGCATGGTGCGCTATTGTAAAGATCTCACTGTCCGAGCACCACACAGACCACGTGCTGGATCGTGTCGTAATTTGTAGGGCCGTCCC
>DATIBJ010000093.1:0-34800 GCA_035457565.1 Pyrinomonadaceae bacterium
ATCAGCCGTTGAACGAAACGTTTCACTTCCGGGTTTTGGGACTTCTGTGAAGCTAAGCGGCCAAGTGCGATTTCGGCCATGTTAGCTTGAGCACCATTCATAGCGAACGCGCTATCATCCTGTCGCGGTGATGGTGCCGGAACAGGAGTGGCGGTTGGCGACGCCACAGCAATTGAATTTGTATTGGTATTTGTATTGGTGTTGGTTTCCGTTGGCGCGCAGCCAAAACACATTGTCGTGAACACCATGATGACTAGTAAGAACATTCGCATTTCAGATTCCTCCAATGATCGTTGTATCCATAGTGTTTTAGGACCAGTCTGTAACGGAAGTGGCGCAAACGGCTTGCGAAAGGCTCAACAAAGCTGACGGGATGTTGCAAAACGTGAGCGTTAGAACAGCGGAAGCCTATCGGGTATGATTAGCCGTGATGCGGGCAAATGGAAATCATGACAAAGTGTTGCGCGACGCATATGGCCGTGGCATTCGTGACCTTCGTGTGTCGCTGACGGATCGTTGTAATTTCCGGTGTTTCTATTGTCTTCCACACGGCGAACCGCCAATCGCTCCGAAAGAGCAGATGCTGTCGTATGAAGAGATCGAGTATCTCTGCGAGATCTTTGTCTCCCTGGGCATTGAGAAGATTCGTTTGACCGGTGGTGAGCCCATGTTGCGGCGAGACATTGAGACGATCATCGGCAAGTTGGCCCAATTAAAGGTGCGCGATTCCGATATTGCACTACACGACCTGGCGCTCACTACCAATGGTTATTATCTGCCAGATAGAGCACATTCACTGAAGAGTGCAGGCCTGGATCGAATCACGATCAGCCTCGATAGTTTGAAACGTGACGTCTTCAAGCAAATGACTGGCGTGGACGTGCTCGATAGAGTGCTCGCGGGAATAGCGGCGGCGAAGCAAGCTGAGTTGTATCCAATTAAGATAAACGCCGTAATCGTTCGCGGTCACAACGATGATGAGCTTGTCGACTTTGCCGCATTTGCGCGTGAGCATGATCTAAAGATGAGATTTATTGAGTTCATGCCGCTCGACTCCGGGCATGACTGGTCGCGTGACGATGTTGTTTCGGGTCGTGAGATTCGCGAAAAGATCAGCGCGAAGTTTCCGCTTGTTCCGGTCGATGTTGAACGTGGATCAGAAACGTCTTCTCGATATCGTTTTGCGGATGGAGCGCCGGGAGAGATCGGAATCATCGCTCCTGTCACTGAAGCTTTTTGCGGCGCCTGCTCACGAATACGATTGACTGCTGATGGACAGATTCGCACCTGTTTGTTCTCGACAGTCGAGCATTCCGTACGAGATGTTCTGCGGTCGGGCGCGAGCCGTGAAGAGTTGGTCGCTTATATCGAGTCAGTAGTTCTCAAGAAAGAGCCACGCCATTACATCAATGATCCGGGATTCGTCGCACCTTCGCGAACTATGAGTTTTATTGGTGGCTAGGCCGCAGCCGCAAGAGTTGCTGGCGCTTCGTCTATCTCTTTAACTGCGCGAAGTCCTTCAGAGATGGCGCCTTGCATCCACGAGAAGAACGGGGACATCTGTTCGCCTGCAAAATGAATGCGACCTTCCGGCTGCTGAGCACTAATCAGATCTCGCGGACCAACAAACGCCCACGCTCCGCGCGACCATTCATCCTGTGACCAGCACTTAGACGTTCCGCGCTCGAAATTCTCGCGGACGCTACCAGCGAACATCGAATCGAGTAGGGAAACGGTCGATCCAATTCGCTCCTGTTCGCTCATTCGTTCGATCCGCTCCGCCTGGCCCCCGGCCCGCGCATAAGTCATCAGAATCCCTCGTGACCCAGGTTGGCTCCACGTTGGCTGCCACACCTCAATCACGTCGTCAGTAAGCGCAAAACCATTCAAGCCTTTTTCTTCCCACGCTCTGTTCTTCGTTTGCAGATAGACGCGCGACACAGCATCGTAACGGATGTTTTTGATTATGCTTTTCTTCCGGTCAGAAAGCGTTTCTGGGAGTTCGATATCCTTTAGAATCGAAAAGGGAATGGTGGTGAGAATTCGATCGGCAGAAAAGATCTGTTTTGTACTCTTCTCCGTAAATACCACACGAGCACTTTTCGCATCTTGCTCGATGCGTACTACAGCCGCGCCGTAATGAATTTTGTTACCTAGTTTCGCTGCCAGTGCTTTTGGAAGCAGATCAGTTCCACCTTTGATCTTGGACCAACGGTCCGGATTTCCACCTAAGTCGGGACCAAGAACCTGGCCCAGTCCTTCCGTAAAAGTCTCAATCGGAACTTCTCTTCGACCGCCGTCGAAACGAAGCGCCGACAAACGCGATGGATACATCGGTTCTAGTGGCAAGCCCATAAGGTGAACATACTTCAGCGTGAGATCGTGTTGATCAGGGATTCGTGCCGCGCCGGCTTCGGCATACAGGCCATCTGAGAATGGTTCACGTAAGGTATGCACGCGACCGCCCGGTCGCGTGCGTGCTTCGAGGATTGTGACGTCGTGTCCGAGTTGAGTTAGTTCGTAACCGGCGACCAGTCCTGCCATACCGGCGCCGAGGATGAGCACCTTTTTTGCCGCGCCTCGAACAATGAAAACTCTCGAGGTGCCCGCTTTACCTATTGTCCACGTCAGGCCCGTGCCTGCTATCGCACTCGCTGCCTCAGTCAGGAACTGTCGACGTGTGACTCCCAAGCTACTTCCTTCGACCCGATCTGGGTTGGCCTGAGCTTCGCGTTTTGATGCTGAGTGGCCTGTTTCCTGTTGTTGTCGAGTCTGTACGACGGGTTGGCGTAGAAGGTTGCGTCGCAGGATTCGCAGGTGGTTTCGCCGGCATGTCTGATTTAGAAAAACGAGGCAATAGCGTGTCGCGCATGGCCAGTTGGTAAACAGACCAGGCAACGACCATCGCGTCTTTCTTCACGTCATCTTCGAGAATTCGTTCGTACGTATCAAGATTCGTGTGCCACGTGTGCGTACCGTATTCGATTGGATCCTGACCCATGCCAATTCCGGGCAGGCCCGCATTACTGAACGACGTGTTATCTGAACCACCGAGGTTTCGGCTGCGACTTTGCGTCGCAGTCACAACGCCATCTTTCGCAAACGGCGTCAGAATCTCCTTCATAATGTTTGCAGCGTCTGGTGGCCCAAACACGCTGGCGCCGCGAACGCGTCCTGTGCCCGAATCGATGTTGAAGTATCCACCAAACTTTTCATAACCGGGTTTTGGTTCTTCAAAGGATCCGAAGTGCTCCTTAACATAAGCTTGCGATCCAAGTAGCCCCTGTTCTTCACCACTCCAGAGCGCGACACGGATCGTGCGACGTGGTTGCACACCCAGTGTTTTGAGAATGCGTGCCGCTTCCATCATGATTGCGCAGCCGATTGCGTTGTCTGTCGCGCCGGTTGCGGCGTGCCATGAGTCGAGATGACCGCCCAGCATGATCACTTCATCTTTCTTGTCAGTGCCGGGAATCTCGCCGATCGTGTTGTACGACGTCGTGCCCTCCGGGTACATACGGTTGACGATGTTGAATTCGAGCGTGACGTCGGTGCCGTCAGCGAGTATGCGAGTGATTCGTCCGAAGTCTTCGTTGCTCATGACAACGGTCGGGATCACTTTTGCGGGATCGAACGTGCGGTTATTGAACGCTCGAATTTGACGATGCTCACGTCCTGCATCGTTCACGCGCACGACTGCTCCGTTCGTCTTCAAGAACGCATCGAGTTGTTCGTCGACCTGTCGTGCCGTCAATGGACGCGGCGCATTAGGTGCGGGTGAAGGAGTTGGTGACGCCTGCGGGAACGGTCGCGCATTTGGTCCGAAACGCTGTTGAAGTTGTTCGTCGCTTAGGCGTTTTGCCGGGGGGTTCAGATTAACCGGCAGCACGGCTGGTTTGCCAACCATGATAATCCGACCTCTCACTCGAGAACGTAGGCCTGCAAAAACCGACGTGAGTTGTTCCTGAGTTGGCCGGTCTGGCAAAACGAGTTGCATTGTCTTTGCTTGTACGGCACCTTTTGTACTTGGTGTCCATGCCAGAACTTCGCAAACGAGTGCGTCTTTCACGGGCGCGATGATGTGCGCTGTCAATCGTTCGTTCAACCAACCTGGATGGCCGAAGTCCCAGGGTTCGATATGCGCATTCTCCAAACCCCACAGGGTCATTTGCTTCACGGCCCACTCGGCTGCGTTCTTGTGATTTGGTGATCCCGTCAGGCGTGGGCCATAAAGATCGGTGAACATGTGCATCGTCTTCATGATTTGCGAACGCTGCATTGCTTCTTCGCGAATCTTCGCTAACAGGGCACCATCACTCGCTGACGACTGGGCGAGAACGGGCACTGAAAACAGGGCTACAATCAGGACACTTGCGATTATTCGATTTGGCATGTCTATCTCCGCGGAGTACGGACGGGTTGGCTAGCGCCAAAGATTATACGTTTTGCCACGGTTAGTTGCGAAGCGTTCAGCCCGTCATTATTCACTTGTTCTTTTATCACTGCGGTTGGTGAATGGTGCTTACGAGCGTAGAATAAACCAGACGTTGAATTGAAAACTCGACCGTTTTCGGGGGAGCCGCAAGGCTGAGAGGCGGAACATTGCCGATTGTCGATTGCCGATTGCCGATTGGTCGTTAGCCGAAGAAGTTCAACTTCGGTGAAGGATAGAAATCGGCAATCGGCAATCGGCAATGCACCGCGACCCCTTGAACCTGATGCGGTTAGCACCGTCGAAGGGAGAAATACAGAACGCAACCGTTCCATTCCTCGACAGGATGGAACGGTTTTTCATTGAAGCGGCTGTTTCCATGTCTCCACAGGCTTTACTTTGAGTTCGATCAGCTTTTCGAGGGGGAAGGTCTTGTGATGAGAGAGTACTTAATTAGGGCGGATGATGATGAAGAGTTTGACATCCCGTTCTCCAAGTGGGCCGAGGTTCTGAGGCCTAGATCATATCCATCGAAGGTCATTAAAGGATGGGGCTTGTTGCGCCTGGAGGTTCTTGGTTGTGAGGTTTCGTTCTCGCCGGAACCTCCAGGTACTCAAATTGTGTTCGAGAGTGGCGAAATTGAGCCGAACATTGCTGATGCAATCGTCCGCGAAATCGTCGAGAGTGCCGAGTCCTTTACCGGTCAAAAAGGAAAAATAGTTCCATTGCAGTAATACGGCTAAAGGCGAATGAAAGAGGACAGGTCCAATGAATCAAGCAATACCGAAGCAGCAAGACGGGCAGGCAAATGACACTCAGCTGCCAAATTCCCGACGCATATACATCGAGGGCAAGCAATCTGGCGTTCGCGTGCCGTTTCGTGAGATCGCGCAATCCCCGAGCAGGGATTTCAATGGCGCACTTGAAGAGAATCCGTCAGTACGTGTGTACGACACCAGTGGTCCATGGGGTGATCCCGCGTGCGAATGCGAGGTGACTAAAGGCTTGCCCGTTCTGCGATCAGGTTGGATTCGCTCGCGTGCCGACGTGGAAGAATACGAAGGCCGCGAGCTGCAGCCGATCGACGACGGTTATCTGACGTTCGATGCTGCCAATCGCGCACGCGTGAAAGATATCGGTCGGTTAGAGGACTTTCCGATATTACGGCGGCGGCCATTGCGCGCGAAATCTGGTGCCTGTGTGACTCAACTGCATTACGCTCGCCGCGGGATCATCACTCCTGAGATGGAGTTCATCGCGATTCGAGAGAATCTGGGTCGTTCAAAAGCCGCGACAAGTCGCGGCACTCCAAGAGGAGAGTCGTTTGGCGCCTCCATCCCGCAATTCGTTACACCAGAGTTTGTTCGCGATGAAGTAGCTCGCGGACGCGCGATCATTCCTGCCAATATCAATCATCCCGAATCAGAGCCGATGATCATCGGCAGAAACTTTCTCGTAAAGATCAATGCCAACATCGGTAACTCGGCAGTTGCGTCGTCGATCGAGGAAGAAGTCGACAAGATGCGTTGGTCCATTCGTTGCGGATCTGACACCGTAATGGATCTTTCGACCGGTAAGAACATTCATGCGACGCGTGAGTGGATTATTCGCAATTCACCGGTGCCGATTGGCACAGTGCCGATTTATCAGGCGCTGGAGAAAGTCGGAGGGAAGGCCGAGGATCTCACATGGGAGATCTTTCGCGATACGCTAATCGAGCAGGCAGAACAAGGTGTCGACTACTTCACTATTCACGCCGGTGTGCGTTTGCCTTATATCCCGCTCACAGCCAATCGAGTTACAGGCATAGTTAGTCGAGGCGGATCGATCATGGCGAAGTGGTGTTTGGCGCATCACGAAGAGAGTTTTCTCTACACGCGCTTTCGCGAGATCTGCGAAATCATGGCCGCGTATGACGTCTCGTTCTCCCTTGGTGATGGTTTGCGACCAGGGTCGATTGCAGATGCGAACGACGAAGCGCAATTCGCAGAACTGGAAACGCTGGGTGCGCTAACGAAGATCGCGTGGGAGTACGACTGTCAAGTGATGATCGAAGGTCCAGGACACGTACCAATGCACCTGATCAAAGAGAACATGGATAAGCAGTTGGAAACGTGTCAAGAAGCGCCGTTCTACACGCTTGGACCGTTGACGACCGACATTGCGCCCGGTTACGACCACATCACTTCAGCAATCGGCGCCGCGATGATTGGTTGGTACGGCACGGCGATGCTTTGTTATGTGACACCTAAAGAACATCTCGGCCTACCGAATAAAAAGGACGTGAAAGACGGAGTGATTGCTTACAAGCTGGCGGCTCATGCGGCGGATCTGGCGAAGGGTCATCCGGCGGCGCAGTATCGCGATGATGCGTTGTCGAAGGCCCGTTTTGAGTTTCGTTGGGAAGATCAGTTCAACTTGTCACTTGATCCTGAGGTGGCGCGCGAGTATCACGACGAAACACTGCCGCAGGAAGGAGCAAAGCTGGCACACTTCTGTTCGATGTGTGGCCCACATTTCTGTTCGATGAAGATCACGCAGGACGTGAGGGACTACGCGGCCCAGAAACAGATCGACGAAGACCTGGCGATAAAGACAGGATTGAAAGAAAAGGCAGAGGAGTTTGCAGCAACGGGCGGCGAACTCTATCAGAAGAGATGACCGGATTTACAGGATTAACAAGATGACAGAAAACGGCTGCAAAGGGCTCATGTCGAAACTGTACTGACCGGACTTCTTGTGTAGTTCTTGATCGTTCCTTCACTTCTGACATCCCATCATGTAAATTCTGTTAATCCTGTCAGTAATCTCTCTTCACCGGAGAAATAAAGATGAATGTTAATGACCTCACACGTCAGATCATTGGTTTTGCATTTAAGATCCATAACACACTGGGATTTGGATTTCTCGAGAGCGTTTACGAAAACGCAATGAGACTCGAACTCAGTAGAATTGGTGTTGAAGCGTTGCAACAAGAGGACCTGGATGTATTTTATGACGGTCAACGCGTTGGGCACTTTACGCCGGACCTTTGGATTCGAGACTTGTTAATCATCGAAGTGAAGTCCGTACAGTCATTGTCGAAAGCGCACGAGGTCCAGTTAGTTAACTATCTCACCGCAACACATGTCGATAATGGACTGCTGATCAACTTTGGACCGTCGGTTGACGTCAAACGCAAGTTTCGCGAATTCAAACCTAAACTTCTTGGTACAAGGTGCTGAAACGTCGACCAAATGAGGCCTGAACTGGAAACGGAACGATTGGCTCTGAGGGAATTCGTTACCGACGACGCCGAATTCATTCTTGAACTACTGAACCAGCCCTCCTTCATTCAGTTCATCGGAGACAAAGGTGTGCGGTCTGTTGCTGATGCGAAGAAGTACATCGTAACTGGCCCTATCGAGAGTTATCAGCGGCATGGGTTCGGACTATATCTGGTCGAGCTGAAGGACAGCAAAGCGCCGATCGGAATGTGCGGGTTGCTAAAACGGGAGTCGCTGCCTTTCGTTGACCTGGGATTTGCGTTTCTGCCGGAGTATTGGGGTAAAGGGTACGCGTTCGAGGCTGCGTCCGCGGTGTTGGACCACGCGCGAGAAGTTTTGACATTGAAGCGCATCCTCGCTATTACCAACCCTGACAACGATGCCTCAATTAACCTTCTCGCACGGCTCGGCTTTCAGTTTCAGCGCATGATGACCATGTCCGGCGACTCTGATGAAGTTAAGCTGTTTAGCGTGGGACTCGATACGCTTTAGCTGTCGACTATTCTTCACAACTTTTAACAAACCGGCGGCGACGTCCGTGCGTATCGAACTCAGGAGGAACCCATGAACCTTAATCAGATTCGTCAAATCTCTGTCTACGCGAAGGACCTCGACGAGGCAATCGCTTTTTATCGCGACAAACTGGGTGCCAAGTTTCTGCAGAAGTTTGATCCACCCGGGCTCGTTTTTTTCGATTTCTCAGGCACGCGATTGCTGCTGGAACAGAATGGTCCAAAGGCTACGCTGTATTTCAAAGTCGAAGACATCGATGCGGCTTACGAGGAGCTCATTGGCAAGGGCGTAAAGTTTCTCGCCGGACCTCATATGATTTTTCGAGATGACGCAGGAATGTTCGGTGCGGCCGGCGAAGAGGAGTGGATGGCGTTTTTTTCGGATCCATCGGGGAATACGCTTGCGTTGGCGACACGTAAACAAATGTAAGCAGAGCCGCTCAAGATTCATCACCCTCAACGTCATTCCGATAGTTCAAGAGTCCAACCGAAGTTGCGGTTTGTGCCACTCGAGCGGGGGTAAACCACCCCTTCCTCACTGCGATTAATTACGCTTGATCTTTCCCAGTGAAGGTCGAGCACTGATGATTTTGCACGTTGAACTGTGCAACTGAAGTGCGAATGAATTGCTCAATCTGATCAAGATAACTGTCTCCGAGCGAACCAAAAACATTATGTCCCGCGCCAGGAAAGATCAACAGCTTCTTTGGATCATTCGCAGCCGCAAACAGTGTATGCGCTTCCTGGGTAGGCAACACCGGATCAGGATCGCCATGAGCGATAAGCACGGGAACCCGGATCCTTTTCAACTTCTCCGCAGACTCGAATCGATTCCTGCCGATGAAGTGCAACCATCTCGGTAGCCACGGAAGTGCGTGACTCGCGACCGACGCCGCGGAACTAAACCCAGATTCTAAGATCACTGCTCCGCAACGATGACGTAAAGCTAGCTCCGTCGCGACTACGGTTCCGAGTGATTGGCCGTAAAGAACAATTCGGCCAGGATCGACACCTCTTTGACTGATAAGGTAGTCCACCGCAGCATCACCATCGGCGTACAGAGTGTTTTCGTCGCGTGACGCGCCTTCGCTTTGGCCATAACCTCGATAATCAATTAACAGAGTGTCGAAGCCGCGCACTGCGAGACTTTCAGCTACCCAACCTACATTCGTGATGTTGCCGCCGTTACCGTGAAAATAGATAACTGTTGCCGCTGATGGTCCACGGTCACTTTTAAAGAACCACGCGTGCAAACGAACATTATCTTTTGTGGTGATCCAGACATCCTTCGCACGCGCAGGCGGCGACACTGAACCCACTGCGATCTGAGTGGGCTGAAACGTCATGGCAGCCTCGAGCCAGCGAAGTCCAAACACAAATGCAAATGATGCCACAATTAGTCCGACAGCGATTCCGATGACTCGCTCGCGCGTGATTGCTTTGGGTTTTACGTCTGTTGCCGTCTTCAGCACATCATTAATACGGAAATGCGATCGTTCAGGGTTCTCTCATTCTTCAGGGGATGAGGTTAGTACCACCTCCAGGCTTGATCTTTCCCAGTGCAGGTTGAACTGTACGTTGCGCGGTCTAATGTTGCACGGCTTCAAATTTCGTCTGTCGTTTCTGTTTTGCGTCGAGCAGCGTATGTGTCAACACCGCGACAATAATGATTGACCCTCCCACCAACGCCCATCTTGACGGTCGCTCATCCAACACAAGAAACACCCATACAGGATTTAGAACTGGCTCGATGTAACCAACAATTCCCGCATCGAGAGATCTCACGCCGCGTGCCATCGCAGTGGTGAAGAGAATGTACGCAAGTCCGAGCTGCACGACTCCCAGGTAAACCACGCAAATCGCGTCGCGCATGTCGATGGTTGGTAGAGCCGCGATACCCACCGGAGCGAGAACAACGACTGCCAACAAGTTTCCGTAGATGACAGATGACGCGCGGTTTACTGCGCGGGCTTTCGAATGACGCAGCAAAAGAAAATACATCGCGAAGCACAATCCTGATGCGAGCGCCAGCAGATTGCCGGTAACATCTTGCGGTCGCAGTTGGCCCACGAAGAACAGGGTCATCCCACCCACGCAGGCAACGACTGTTATTAAATCGCGAAAACGAAATCGTTCTTTATAAATGATGGGCTCGAGTATCAGCAGATAGACGGGTGCGGTGTATTGAAGAAAGATCGCATTCGCTGCTGTCGTTTGCTTTGTTGCTAAAACAAACAGCACCAGCAAGACGGCATACAGCGCTGATGCGACCGCGGTGATTCGATTGAGACCAAACCCTTCTTTTCTGGTGACTAGCGCGACGGTGATGGTCGCGAACAGTGATCGATAGAACGACAACTCAAGGCCCGACAGCTTGGTCCACTTGATGAACAAGCCGCCGGTGCTCCACAGCAGCGCGGCGAAAAGAACAAACAGAAGGGGAGGAATCTTTGCCGGCTGCTTCAAAGTTAGTTGTAGCGATCGCCCGCGGGCGACGCAGGCTCTTCCTCATCAGGATCGATTGCCGGCGAATTAAGAGAACGTTCCCACTTTTCTTTTTCGTTTCGCAGGTACTTTCCAAACACACCGTTCCAGGGCGGAATCACAATCGAGACCGCGCCATACGTTTGTGCCTGACAAGCGAGGCGGATTAGTGGCTTCGGTTCAGCGGTGTCGATATAGCCAAACTCCTTAATCTTCTTACCTTCACGCGCGGCCACGTCGGAAAGCTTTTCCGCGCCACCCAGCACACCAATCCAGCAAGTGCCGCACGATGCTGACCGACACTCGACTGGAATCGGGCCTTCGACCCGACGCGGATCAATCTCTCGCCAGTTGCGGGAACGATCGTCAGCCGCTCCCCAGGCGAGATCCTGCACGTTATTCATCTTGTACTTCGCAGCCCTATCATTCTCGTCGTAGGTAACGGTCCACTTCTTATCGACAGTTTTCAGGAAGCCAAGTAGTCCCTGGCTGTCATCCTTCGCACGCTCTCGAAGTACTTGCTCCGGCGTTTTCTGCGCCTGGCTTGGCGCGATGAGCATCTCTGCCGGCGCTTTGTCGAACGCAGCCAATCCGACTTGCTGGACAGTCATGAAGCCAACGGCAGTTAGTCCAACCAGCAGCGATTGATCCACTTTGGACTTCGACGCATCCTGCGCCACGGCGATAATTTGATCGGCGAGTGAGTGTTTGTCACGAGCCGTGAAGGCCATCGCGTGAGCTGTCACTGCTTCCTTGACGGCAGGCCAGAACCGGTGACCGTAAAGAAAAGTGTGAGACGAATTGATTTGATCGCGAAGGTAGTACTTTCCTTGCAGCAACAGTCGCGCAGCCAATGTCTCCGCGTCGTCAGAAGTTTGCAGTGCACGGAATAGAGAGAGCGGATAAAACGCAAACCAGATCTGCGTTGCGTTGCGGTCCACTTCATGTATTGAACGCAGAAGCGTGGTTAATGTCGCCGACCACGCTTCTTCGTCGTGGTCATTAAGAAAAGCTTCAAAAGGAGTTTCTGTTGATGGGTTAGTCATAATATCTTGGTTCGTTTGCCGAATGTTTGGCAGGAAATTGAACTGGGGCATTAAAACACAAACCTGTGTGAAAACGGGAATGCGGCTCTCCGTGCAACCTCCCTGTGCTCTGTGCCTCTGTGGTTGAAAGATCAGACAAAACAACGGACCACAAAGGCACAAAGAACACCGAGGTTGCACAGAGAGAGGCGTGGGAACGACGGAACACCCAACACCAATTGACAACTATCTTCCAGCCAGAGTAAAAGTCGATTTCAAGCCAACAGATCTTCCCAGTACCAATTCAAGTTTTTCGGAGGAATCATGGATACCAATCGTCCTGCGGCTTCGAAACCATCCCGTACTTTCGACAGTGCCTACAGTTTTTCTTTCAGCATAGCCCTCGGCCTGGCCCTGTTTATTGCCGGGCTGGTAATCAGTCTGACCATCGGACAGGGAACTTCAATCGGTCTGATTTTCGGCATTCCTTTGTTGCTGGCGGGATTGATTCTTCCTGTGATCATGATGCGCGACCTCTTCAAGACAAATGAGATTCGCGGCGAGTGTCCCTATTGCGGCGGTGGCATCACAACGTCTGACTCAACACTACGATTGCAGTGTCCTAATTGTAAGGGAGTAGTAGCAGTGAAACAGGCGAGACTTGAGCGCGTCGAATAGTAATCACTGAGAAAGCCAGTCTCTGGTCGTATAGTCGCTAAGAGTCAGAGCGAAAAGTAGTCCCATCCAGAACAGCGCTGAAACAAAAATTATCCACACAAGCCGTTTACTGTAGCGCATGTGCATGAAGTAGAGGATGACCAGTGTTGCTTTAACACACGCGATCGTTAAAGCGATAACTACATTTAGGTGCCATGGGAAATCGATCTCGCCCGCGACCACGGTAAGACCAGTACCTACCAGCAAAGCCAGCAGGATCAGAAAGTAAATTCGAACAGAGACTATGTGCTCACTCATGAGTTCAATTGCGAACTAGTGCAGCGGAGTTCCGCCGTGTTCGATGTGCCTGCCGAGTAAATAAAGCAGCGGAAACAAGAATATCCAGATCAAATCGACGAAGTGCCAGTAAAGCCCTGACACCTCGACGGGGTTGTGATACTCCGGATCGTAGCGACCACGAATCGAGTAAAACAGGATTACTGAGAGCAGGCCGACGCCAATCACCATATGCAGTGCGTGCATGCCAGTCATCGCGAAATAAATCCAGTAGAACATCTCGGTGTGCTGCGGCGACGCCCCGGGCAAGAGATGTATGGTTGCCGGGCTGTACTTGTGTCCGGGGATTAGCTGTCCCGGAATCAAATTGTCTTTGTACTTGTCGCGATACTCGACTGCTTTGATTCCCAGAAACGTCAGGCCGAGAATGATGGTTAATATCAAACTAATGACTAATCTTCTTTGGCGACCCACCTGTGCGTTGTAGACCGCAAACGCCATAGTGAAGCTACTGACGATGAGGACAACAGTATTGACCGCTCCTAACTGCAACGAAAGGTGGTTGCTAGCAGATGCGAACTCCAGCGGGAACTTGTAACGATAAAGCGTGTAAGCGAAGAACATGCCGCTGAAGAACATGATCTCTGTAACCAGAAAGATCCACATCCCTAGCGTTCCTGCTTCACGCTGCTGCTCGAGATTCTCGAAGTGGTGCTGCAGCGCCGGGTGATGGACTTCGTGTTCTACTACTAAGCTTTCAGCCAATTCTCACTCCCTTTAATCACCAGCGGCAGGCGCATCTTCCAAACGTACATGGTGCGTTGTGCCGACCACTTCCATCTCTTCGGGTGGAGCAAACTCGTAAGCTTCCCATGTTACGACCGGCGACACTGTGAAATTCTCTGTCGGCGGCGGCGACGGTGTACGCCATTCAAGTCCTGGCAAGTGCCATGGATTCGCTTCGGCATGTCGTCCATAACGCATGGACCAAATCAGATACGTCAAGGGAATAAGGGTGCCGATCCCGAGGATGGTGGCGCCCGCAGACGACAACACGTTGAAGACTTGAAACTCCGGGGGATACGCATGATAGCGCCGCGGCATGCCGAGATATCCGGCGACAAACTGGGGTAGAAAAGTTAGATTGAATCCCACGAAAATAACGAGCGCCGAAAACCTTCCCCACCCTTCGGGATACATGCGACCGCTAATCTTCGGCCACCAGTAATGCAGACCTCCGAGATACGCCATCAATGTTCCGCCAACCATTACGTAATGGAAATGTGCGACTACGAAGTAAGTATCTGTAACGTGAACGTCGACGGCGATGGTTGCGAGAAACAGACCAGTCATGCCGCCAATAAGAAAGAGCCCGATGAAGCCGAGGCCATAGAGCATCGGTGTGTCATATGAAATCGAACCCTTGTAGAGCGTGGCGGTCCAATTGAAGACTTTTACTGCCGAGGGAATCGCAACAGCGAAACTCAGAAAAGAGAAAATCATTCCGGCATACAGTGACTGGCCGGAGACAAACATGTGATGTCCCCAAACCAGAAATCCAAAGACAGCGATGGCCAGGCTTGAAAAAGCAACGAACTTATAGCCAAAAATATTTTTGCGCGAGAAGTTTGCAATCAGTTCGCTGATAACTCCCATTCCCGGCAGGATCATGATGTAAACGGCGGGGTGCGAATAGAACCAGAATAGATGTTGGAACAACACAGGATCGCCGCCGATCGCCGGATCAAAAATTCCGATGTGGGCCAGGCGCTCAAAAGCCAGAAGCAGTATCGTGATAGCAACCACCGGCGTGCCCAGAATCATGATCAACGAAGTCGCGTAATGCGACCAGATGAATAGCGGCAGGCGGAACCACGTCATACCCGGCGCACGCATTGTGTGAATCGTAACGATGAAGTTGAGTCCGGTGAGGATCGATGAAAAGCCGTTAATGAAAATGCCAACGCCGGTTAAGACTACATAAGAGTTCGAAAACGTCGTGCTGTACGGCGCATAAAAAGTCCAACCAGTATCGACACCGCCCGACAGCAACGCCCAGATGGTGATGGCTCCGCCTAGAATGTAGATATACCAGCTGAGTAAGTTGATGCGTGGGAATGCCAGGTCTTTCGCGCCGATCATCATCGGTACAAGAAAGTTGCCGAGCGTCGCAGGTATCGCCGGAATCAGGAAGAAAAAGATCATCAAGATTCCGTGTTGGGTAAAGACCTTGTTGTAAGTTGCGGACGAAAGAAAATCGCCGCGCGGCGTCAAAAGCTCAATACGGATCATCATCGCGTAGATTCCGCCAAAGAAGAAAAAGGCGGTGACTGACGCGAGATACAACAAGGCGATGCGCTTGTGATCCTTCGTTAGCAGCCAGGACTTAAGCCCGTACTGCGCGTTGATGTAATTCACCTTTGATGGTGCTGGTGGTTCAAATCCCTCGATTGCTTTCATAAACTTCTTCCCGCTATCTCGCGTTCAGCTGAGGCGACGACCTCGGTTGAGCCGGTGACGTCGCCGGGCTTGCGGCCGGCACTGGTTGCTGCGGGTTCTCGATATGTAACGACTTAATGAATGCCAGTATCTGCAGCAACTGTTCTTCACTTATTTGTCCCTGGAACGTTGGCATGATCGGTGTGAAACCGGCGACGATCTTGGCCTGCGGATTCACGATCGACTCTCGGATATAAACCTCATCGGCAAGGACGGATCCGCCGGTCGTCAATTGTTGCTGCCGGCCAAACAAGCCGGCTAGCGTTGGGCCACGGCCGCCTTCGCCGTTCATGCCATGACACGACGTGCAGCCAAGCGATTGAAATAACTGTTGGCCAGCAACCGCTGGCGTTTGATTACCCGCATTGCCGGTGAGCCAGTTATCAAACTCCTTTGGTTCCATCACGATCACAGAACCAATCATCCCCGAGTGATTCATGCCGCAATACTCGGCGCAGAACAGATGAAAAGTCCCCGTTTTGGTAGCTTCAAACCACTGGTCGGTGTAACGTCCCGGCAGCACGTCAGCTTTGATCCGGAACGCGGGGATGTAGTACGAGTGAATGGTATCTTCTGAAGTCATAATCAAACGAATCTTCCGACCTTTCGGAACATGAAGTTCGTTGATCTCGCGCTGGCCAGTGGAGTGCTGTACCTTCCACATCCACTGCTTTCCTACAACGTAAACTTCCGTCGCTAGCTTTGGGCTCTTTACCTGCTTGAAGTAAACATTTGTTCCCCAAACGAAAAAGCTCATCGCAATCATCAATGGAATGATTGTCCAGATCGTCTCAAGCTTATGTGAGCCGGCAACTGGTCGCGGTATCTCAAACGGTGATCTGCGGCGGTAGCGAATTACGAAGAAGATCACCGTGCCAGAAATTAACAACGTAAAGAACGCCGTCACGCCCGACAGGTAGAAGTACAAAGCATCTACCTGACCGGCGAGAGTAGAAGCGGCTTCGGGAAGCCAACTGATCCAACCAGTTTCCATTGACCTAAGCAGCGCCTCCTGCTTGTAGACGAACCCGAGCCGAGTTGCGCTTGCGCAACAACAAAAGCATTACACCGATACAGATCAACGTAACGACCCCTCCAAGACGGATCATATTCATTACCACGGCACCGTACCTTCCCGTCTCCGGGTCGTAGTGGTAGCAATAAAGCATGAGCTGATCGACGGTAGATCCGATCTTGTTTTGAGACGCTTCTACTAGTCCCAGACGAAGGTCACGAGGCGCGTATTCGATCCCGTAAAAGTAATGCGACAGTTTTCCTTCAGGCGTTACGACGTAAATCGCGCTGGCGTGGGCGTATTGGCCTGTCGAGGTGTCGAATCGATAACGAAACCCAACCGCCTCTGTAACACGTCGGATGTTGTCCTCATCTCCCGTTAGAAAATGCCAGCCAGCAGTTGCTCCTGAACGTTTCGATTCGGGAAGGTTGTTCACGTACAAATTCTTCTTTGCGGCCGCTAGCGCGGGAGTTTCACGAGGATCAAAGCTGATACTGACGACATCGAAATCCTGACCAGGTTTCAGCGACAGAGTTTTGAACGAACCGATCATTCCGTTCAGTATCTGAGTGCAGAGCATCGGACAGTCGTAGTAGACCAACGACAACACAATGGGCCGTTTGCCAAAGTAATTGCCGAGCTTTACTTCATTACCTGCCTCATCTTTGAAGACGGCGTCGGCGGGTAGTTGCTGATTCAGCTTCTGATCGATTCCAACTTCCTTCAGCACTGCCGGTAATCCAGTCGGAGCTGATGGTTCGTAAGGCTTAGAACTATAGAGCGGCGATGCGCCCCGCGGTCTTCCCATCTGCGCAGACACAACAGCGCTGCAGAGAAACAACAAGCAAAAGCATAAAAGAAGAACTGATGTAATTCGCATTAGTACAATCTTTTCTCGGTCATACGACCAGAACTAGCGGCTGTGGGAGTACTGACCGCGAAGTCTTCCATCTTCATCGGGCCAATGGCGCGCGATGGCAGGCCTGCGGCCGCAACTTTCTTCATCGCCTCTTCGATTGGCAGGCCTACGACCTGACCGTTTGCATCACGCAACCCATGTTTCAGACCATCTTCCCAACGTTGATGCAAAGCCCTGATCTCCCATTCAGGATCGCGAGGAACGTTCGTGTTGTCGATCTCGCCGGTTGATTTCGCCAATTCACTACCAAACCCCCTCGCGCCTTGCAGTCTTGGTTCCGGAGGAAGCCGCTCTGTTTCGGACATCGCCATTGGACCTGGTACTGGTTCCTTTTGCGACTGTGAATAGAACAAGCGGAACATTCCCCACATGAGCACATAAACCACGACGGTCAGTAAAGTCAGAGAGAAAACGAACTTCGCGATCGCGCCGACGTTAACGTCACTTCGTTCGTGCGTCACCTCGACGTTGCGGATGTGCGAAACGTCGGGCGTTTCAGTTCGATGAATGTTGCTGTCTTGATCATTGCTCATGTTCAGTGTCCTGCATGTCCGGCGTGTGCCTGTTCAAGAACCGATTCATACTGCGGATCGTTGAGCGGAATCAGAGGCCGCCTGCTTAGCTCTCGCGTGAACATTGCGAGCCACAATCCACCAATCGCAACCAGCCCAACTGGGTGCATCCAACTCACATGAAACGGGGCTATCTTTTCGGGAGAAAAAGAGGGCTCTATCATCCAGAGGAGATCAATAACCCTCATCACCAGGATCATCACGGCGACGATGATCAGCTTACGTGGATCACGTTTCAAACTGCGTGACAGCAGCAACAGAAACGGCAATGCAAAATGCAGTAGCACAACTACCACAATCAGCGTTCCCCAGACGCCGTGCATTCGCCTGGTATACCAGCCGATTTCTTCAGGAAGATTACCCGACCAAACAATTAGAAACTGTGAGAACGCGAAATAGGACCACAACATTACGAGTGCCAGCAGCAATTTGCCGAGATCGTGGAAGTGCAACGGCGCCACTATGTGGTTTAGTGGTTCGTATTTAGACAATATCGCCATCGTGGCAATGACGAAGGCGAGAGCGCTGACGGTCCAGGCTGCGACGTAAATGAAACCATAAATAGTGGAGAACCATTCAGGCTCGAGCGACATGTACCAATCGATCGAAGCGAACGTGATAGTGAAGATCAGCAACACCATGCCCGGCCCGCTCTGAACACGCATGCGTTTTGTGTAGTACTGGTCGCCGGACTGATCCTGGAGGAGAGACCAGCGATTCAAGAAGAAGGTGAGCGCGAGCCAACTACCGAAAATGAGGATTGCACGGACGATAAAGAACGTTAGATTTAGATACTTGGTCTTATCACCAAGCCTTAAGGCCTCTTCATGATCAGTCCACGGGTACACGTAATGAGCGCCTAAGAGAATTGGAAGAAACAGGATTGCCATCACGGGAAGCACTCGCGTCGACGCTTCCAGGACGCGACGGATTACAAATCCCCAACCGCCTGAAGTCATGTGTTGAAGCATCAACAACGCCAATGAACCGACGCTAATCCCCAGCCAAAACGTGTAAGCGAAAAGATAAGCCTGGTGAAACTCCCTGTGGTGGCCAATCATTCCAACCAGAAATAGTCCAAGCGCAACCAGGCCGACGATTAACGAGTACCGTCGAAATCTGCTGAACTCGGGAGGATTGAATGATGTACTCATTGCGGATGTCCTCCCGGGGTTGCAGTTGGAGATGGTGCGGGCGCTGCTGGCGAAGCCGTCGGTTGCTGTTGTTGCTGGCTAAGTTGCAGCGCGCGAATGTAAGCGATGATGGCCCAGCGATCCTGCACGGGGATTTGAGTCGCGTATGACGGCATTGCTCCCCAGCCGTTTGTGACCGCATCGAAGAAGTGACCGACAGGCGCTTGCCTCAAGCGATCGTCATGAAACGAAGCGGCTCGCCGAAAACCACGACGCACGACGATTCCATCGCCGAACCCTGTCAGACCGTGGCATGCCGAACAGAAAATGTTGTAGCGCTGTTGTCCTCGCTGGAGTGTTTGCTCAGTCACAGGAAATGGAAATGTATCGACGTCATCAGGATAAGCATTCGCTCCTGACGGAGTTCCGGCTGTTGGTTGCGGACCTGCAGGTGTGCCCGGTAGTCCTGGCGCCGTCGTAGTTCCGGTTTTCTTGCCGGTGAAGAACTCGCGGTTTGTACGCAAGTAGCCTCTCGGCACCGTGCCTTCTACAGGTGGTCGTGCGGAGAGACCGTCACCAAAAAAGCTTGTGCCACGGTACGGCTTCATCTTTGGTTGATCCTGCATGTCCTGGCGGCAACCAACGGTTGCGAGCAGGGCGAGGAGCAGGAGGAGAAGACGAGGGGACGCGGAGACACGGGGACGCGGTGCTGCATTCCCTAATTGGCCGGTGTCTTTTTCGTTAACCACGTGTCTCCCCATCCCCGCGTCTCCGCTTCCTTCGTCTCCTCTCACACTTCCACGTCCGTCACATCCTGCGCATTCAATGTCTTCATAAACTCGGTAACTTCCGCGTGGTCAAATTTTGCATCGTTTGCCTCGATGACAAGAAAGAAACGATCGCGCGTGGCCAGCGCAAAGTTCTGAGCGTTGAATACTGGATGATAGGGCTGCGGCAATTTGTTGAGGATGAGCATTCCCAAAACGGCCGAAAAAGCCGCGCACAAAACTGTCGTCTCAAATGTGATCGGAATGAACGCCGGCCAGCTGTTGTAAGGCTTACCTCCGACGTTCAATGGATAATCGATCACTTCCATCCAGTACTGCATGAAGAAGCCGCCAATCCCCCCAAGCAGCCCGCCAATGAAAACGATTAAAGGCAGACTTGTATGAGTGAAGCCGATTGCTTCTGAAAGTTCTTCAATCGGATATGGTGAATAACCGTTAATCCGTCGATAACCTGCTTCATACGTTCGATGAGCAGCGGCGACTAAATCTCTTGGGTTGTCGAACTCGGCCATCACGCCATACAGCGGAGGCGCGTGACGTCGATGGGCATGAGTCAAAGGCGGCACAGGGTTGTGTGCAGCCACCGACTCCCGATCGCGCAGCGCCGGATAGACAGGCCGGTCGCCCAGGTTCTTGTGCTCAACGTCTTTCGATTTGTCTTTATCGTCCGCCATTCCGATACACTCAACCAATGTCCGATATGCGCTGAATGTCCGAGGCTTCAGCTTGTCGGTAGCTCAATAAAGCAATTCTCAAGTTCGCCCTGTCTCCCGGTCTCCCCGTCCCCGCGTCATCCCGTCTCCCAGTCCCGCTTCTCCCGTCTCTTTTATTCCTCCGCCTCCGGAAGAATGGTGCGCATCTCGAAGATCGAGATCATCGGCAGGAATCGTATGAACAGGAACAGCAACGTAAAGAAGAAACCGATCGTGCCGATAAACATTCCCCAATCCCACATCGTTGGTTGGTACATTCCCCACGACGAAGGCAGGTAGTCGCGATGCAGACTTGTCACCACGATTACAAACCGCTCCAGCCACATGCCGATACTCACAACAATGGAGATCAGCCAAAGAACGAGCACGTTCGAACGCACTTTCTTAATCCAGAGAAACTGCGGTGTGATGATGTTGCAGAGAATCAACGCCCAGTAATAAAGCGCATAGGGACCGTGCATGCGGTTCCAGATCATGAAGCGTTCGTAACGATTCCCGCTGTACCAACCGAAAAACGCTTCCATGACGTAGCCGTAGCCGACGATCAAACCGGTGGCGAGCATCACCTTCGCCATGTTGTGCACGTGGCGCATGGTGATAAAGCCTTCGAGACCGTAAATCTTTCGCAGGGGTATTGTCAGGAACAAAACCATTGCGAAGCCTGCGTAGATGGCGCCGGCAACGAAATAAGGAGGGAAGATTGTCGCGTGCCAACCGGGAATGATGCCCACGGCGAAGTCAAAACTGACGATGGTGTGCACTGACAGGACTAGCGGCGTGGCGAGTCCGGCGAGCAGGAGATAGGCCATTTCGTATCTGTGCCAGTGCCGCGCCGATCCACGCCAGCCCATCGCCAACATTCCATAGATAATCTGGAATGTCTTGCTGCGCGCGCGGTCGCGTAGCGTCGCGAAGTCGGGAATCAATCCCACAAACCAGAACATTGCTGAAACGGTGGCATAGGTCGAGACCGCAAACACGTCCCACATCAATGGGCTGCGAAACTGCGGCCAGATTCCCATCGTGTTTGGATACGGGAATAGCCAGTACATTAGCCACGGCCTGCCGAGGTGAAATACTGGGTACATACCTGCTTGCGCGACAGCAAACAATGTCATCGCTTCTGCGAAGCGATTGATTGACGTTCGCCAACGTTGTCGGAGCAAAAGTAGGATTGCGGAAATTAGCGTTCCTGCGTGCCCAATGCCGATCCACCAGACAAAGTTGAGAATATCAATGCCCCACGCTACAGGAATGTTTACGCCCCACAGGCCGATGCCGACGAAAACCAATTGTGTAATCGTCAGCAACATGAGTTGGAACAAGATGAACGAGATGACAAAGCCGACGAACCACCACAGAGGAGTTCGACGTTTGAGAACGATCGAACTGATCTTGTCTGTGACAGACGCAAACGTCAGCCGCTGATCAATTACCGGAGCCGTTGAATGCATCGGTCCTTCGGTATAGCCGACCTGTGGTTCGTCGTGGTTCATCTTCTCTTTGTCCGATACGCGATTAACTCGATTGTCCCGCGATTAGTTCAGAACAGGAACGAAGCGACTGCCTAACTGTCCCGACATTTTGCGCGGTGAAAAGGCAGTCGCTTCGCTCCTGTTCTGAACTAATGGTTCGCGTACCAAGACGACAAGCTAAAGCGTATCGGACATTCACGCCTTAATCTCCGGATTCGGATTTCGCAAAGCGGACAAATACGTCGTCCGCGGTTTCGTGTTCAGATCATCGAGAAGTGAGTAGTTCCGTTCGTTCGCCTTTATCTTCGAAACGCGACTGTTCGGATCGTTGATGTCACCAAAAACAATCGCCTCAGTCGGACAGACGGCCTGGCACGCCGTCACAATCTCGCCGTCGACAACTTTTCGGTCTTCCAGTTCCGATTGAATCTTTGCCGCCTGAATTCGCTGCACGCAGTAGGTACACTTTTCCATCACACCGCGGCTTCTAACGGTTACTTCGGGATTCCGCATTAACTGATACGTCGGCGTGTCCCAATCGTTGTAGAGGAAGAAATTGAAGCGCCGAACCTTGTAAGGACAATTATTCGAACAATACTTAGTTCCGACACAGCGGTTGTAGACCATGTCGTTCAAGCCTTCAGCGCTGTGCACAGTTGCGTGCACCGGACAAACCGGTTCACAGGGAGCATTCTCGCAATGCATACACGGAACGGGCATGAACTCCGTCGCTTCAGGACGACTGGCATTAAAGCCTTTGAAATACGTATCGACGCGAATCCAGTGCATCTCGCGACTGCGTGTCACTTCCGTCTTGCCGACGATCGGGATGTTGTTTTCGCTCTGGCAGGCGATCGTGCAGGCGTTGCAACCGACGCAGTTGTTTAGATCGATTGCCATTCCCCAGGCATAACCGAAGCCGAACTTCTTTGGGTCGTACAAGCTCTCGTCGTAGAGCGTCTCGTGCGGATGTTCCGTTTGGGCGTGTTCGCCTTCGCCTTTGAGAAACTGTTCGAGTGTTTGCGAACGAACAATTTCGCGTTCCTCGTTACTGAAGTTCGGATCTTCCAAAAGGAAATGTTGTTGGGTTGTGGCCAACACCCACTGCTCGGTTGTTTTCCTAACTTGAATGCGCGTTGACGACCACGGCGCGTCAGCCGTGCGAATGCGATACGCATCAAAGCCGACGAGATTCGTTTCAGTGCTGTTGCCTACGCGTCCGGCCAGGCGTCGACCATAACCCAGGTAAACTGTCAGCACGTTATCGGGCTGGCCGGGCATGATCCAGACTGGCCCACGAACAGTTCGGTTGCTGTCGTCGACGAGATCCACTGCGGTCACGTAGTGTTCTCGACCGGTGGTGCTGCCGCCGTTACTACTGATGCCGAGGAGCTGTTGGGCAGTATTGGGACTAATCAGAATCGCATTGTCCCAGGTTACCTTGGTCAGTGGTTTGGGTAACTCTTGTAACCAACCGTTGTTCGCAAAGCGACCGTCGTAGATTGAAGGATCAGTTCGGAAGACGACTTCAATTCCTGAGGACGGAGTTGGCTGCGTTTGCTGATTCGCGATGTTTGCCTGCGGTGAAAGATTTTTGGTTGGCAGCGCTGAGTCGGGAATAAACCCGTCGTGTAATGCCTTTCGCCAACGCGTCTCAAAATCGGCGCTGGGTGCCGAGCTCGCAGGCGCTTGCGCGGAACTCGCCGCTGGCCCTGGAGTAGGAGATGAAGAGGCACCTGCTCCTGCCTCCTGGCGCTGCGCCTGACCTCCTGCGCCTGCCGTCTGCGCCTGCCCCTGACTCTGACTCTGCCAGTATTGCTTCACAATATCGAGCGGCTTTCGATCGTACTGATCGGAAAAAACGGCCAGCAGTTCATGCGCCGTCTTGCCATCGAAGAGCGGCTCGATCAACGGTTGAATGATCGTCACGGTGCCGTCATAGGAACGTGTGTCGCTCCATGACTCGAGATAGTGCGCGCGCGGTATGTGCCAGTGGCAGAGCTGCGAGGTCTCGTCTTTATAATCGCTCAGATGTACTCGAACACAATTCGGTGATCTATTAAATCGATCTAAGTCGAGTTTCAGATCAGCCGGGGAGTTGTAGACGGGATTGCCACCGATGATAACCAGAAGTTCGACACGATTCGCGTCGAGATCGTTAACCAGTTCCTGCAGCGACTGACGGTGGTTGACCCAATTCACGTCTATCGGGTCGGAATAGAAAACCGTCTTGCCGATGTTGCCGAGCGCGCCATTCATCGCATGGGCCAGCGCGTGAATGATTGGTGGCTGGTGGTCGCCCGCGATGACAATGCTTGCGCCTTTGTGCTGAAGTAAATCTTTCGCAAGCGGCTCGATCCACTCAGCAATTGGTCTTAAGGTATTGGGGTTAACCTGCCCTGCGGCGAATGGTCCTTCGTGTCCCAGAAGCGGCTGTGCTAATCCGGAGCTGGCACCGACTGAGAAGGCGATTGCTGCGGCAAAACTTGAGACTTCGCTTGGCTTCACCACCCACGTGTGATCCGCCTTCGCTCCCGTGTTACTTGGCGTCGTCTCAATCACATAGAGACGATTCATTTCCTTGTTTGATTCAGTCACATGCCGTCGCGCCATGAAGTCGCGCGCGTATTTCAGGTAACCAGGAAAGGCAGAAAGAAAATCGCAGTCGAGCGAAAGAACGCGTTCAGCTAGATCGAACTTGTAGATCGTATTCACGGGCTGGCCCAGCGCCAGCTTCGCTCCTTCAAGAACGTTGTCGCGGTTCGCTGGTTCATACTGATGCCACCTTGCCTGCGGAAACGCCTGGAGTGTCTCTTTCATCTGCGCGCCAAGTGTGGGAGAGATGATCGACTCCGTTAAAAATCGAATTCCCGCGCCTTGTTTCGCACGTTGTCCATCGATCAACGTGCGCATTTCACCGACAAACGTGGTCCACGTCCGAATGTCTTCGCGATAAGTTAGAGTCTGTGACCGATCGGGATCGTAAAGGCTAAGAATAGAGGCCTGCGTGAAGATGTCAGTCGCGCTGGAGCCGCGCGCGTCCTGCGCAACACCAGCTTTCGGAAACTCGCTCGGCTGATTGTTTGGATGATCGGGATTTCCTTCAATCTTCGTGGGACGTCCTTCGTTACTTCTGACGAGCACAGGCGTCGCTGGACCAAACAATGGCGCAGCAGTGGCGAAAAACAACGCTTTGCCCGGGATAGTCTCTTCGGGCTGTTTGACGTAAGGAACGATTTTCTCTGGCGGTTGAAAGACACAGCCGCTCAAACCTGCGAGAGCGAGCGACGCGCCCATCAGTTTGATAAAGGTGCGACGGCCGACGGGATCGTCCCAGGTCTCGGCCTGTTGCGGAAACTCGCGCGAAACAAATTCACGAAAAGCCGGAGTGTCGGCTAGTTCTTCTAAACTGCGCCAGTATTTCTTTCCAGCGCGTGGACCACTCTCAGCATCCTGTAACGACAGAATGTGGTCACGCATTAGTTGGAAATTAATGTGGCGATTCTCTGACATCCGTCTAACTCACCTATGACACGTCGAACAACTTGTTAACACGTGCGGATCCTGGACTTTGTATTTGACCTTCAACTCGGCGCCCTTCATAAGTTGATCATCCGGAGGTCGCCAGCTCATGTCGAAGATCTTCTCGACTGGGCGCAGATACTTCTCAGGATTTCGATGACATTCCAAACACCATTCCATCTGTAGCGTCGATGCTTGATAAGCGATCGGCATTTCGTCGACTTGCCCGTGACAAGTAGAACAGCCAACGCCCTTTTTTACGTGAATGCTGTGATTGAAGTAGGAGTAGTCGGGCAGATCGTGCACACGAATCCATTCGATCGGCTTACCTGTTCGAAAACTCGCGCGGACCGGCTCGAGATAAGGACTCTCTGCCCAGATCTGTTTATGACAATTCATGCAGACGGTCGTGGATGGAATGCCCGCCGACGCAGCGGTCTCCACAGAAGTGTGACAATAACGACAGTCGACTCCGTCGTCTCCAACGTGATGCTTGTGACTGAATTGCACCGGCTGTTGTCGCTCAACCCATTGCCCGGTGTTCCACGACGAGCGGTTGAGTTCGGCCGTCATCCAAAGAACGGCGACAAACACGAAAACCGCACCATAGATCGTTATTTTGGCGAGCGCATTGGTGCTGTGATGGAAAATCTGCGGCATGCGACAGCGTTATGAGACCGCTCCAAAACCGCGAGCGAAGGTGAAACTGCTGTGGGGCAGGACACAAAGCATCAGGGAGATACAGATCGTGGACCGGAGAACAGACACAACGGTCCGTCGAAAACCTCGTTCAGGTGGATTGTGTTATTGCAATGTGGGGTACTTTACCAGATGGGTGAAATTTTTCAAATCAAGACACAAAAGCAGATCCACCGAAACATTGCCGATTGTCCATTGCCGATTGCCGATTGGAATTAGTCAAAAGTAGCATCAGTTGATTGCTGCGCTGGCTGATGTAATTCGCAGTTCGGATTAGTCGCGATCGCAATCAAAGATCAAATCGGCAATGAACTGAATCGGTGGACCTGCTTACGCGGCGTCGCGGGCGAGTAATGCAGCGCCAATCGGTACTGCGTCAGCTCCGAGTTTTGCCGCAACTATCTGTGTGGCTTCAAAGCATGAGAGGAATGCCCGACGCTTGGCTTCCTGCATAATCGGATTGAGAATTAGCTGCCCGGCATCCATCACGCCACCGCCGAGCACGATGCGTTCTATGTTCAAAAGATTGATTACGCTTGCGACGCCGGTGCCAATATATTTGCCGGTACGCTCGATCATCATCAGCGCAAAGTCGTCACCTTCGTTCGCCTGATGTGCCACGTCATCGGCGGTGAAGTTCCTTTTCAATCCGAGACGCGAAAGCGAAGAGGTCGAATCGCGATTCAGACGTTCGCGAGCACGGCGAACGATACTGGGAGCGGATGCAACTGTTTCCAAACAGCCCGTGTTACCACACACACATTCCAATCCTTCGGTGTCGATCGTGATGTGTCCGACCTCGCCTGCAAAACCGGAACTGCCAGTCCACAACTTGCCATCCAGGATGATCGCGCCGCCGATGCCTTCGCCGATCATCATGTAGAACATGTCGCGACAGCCCGCGCCAGCGCCAACTTTAAACTCACCATACGCGGCGGCATTCGCGTCATTCTCGATCTCAACCCGCAACCCGGTCGCGCGGGTAAACTCGCCATGAAGGTTCTCACCGACGGTTGAAGTAAAGCGCGACGAAATGACGCTATCCGTTTGGCGGTTGACTAAACCGGGGATTGCAATGCCAATGGCTTCGACTTGGCCTTTTGACGAAAGCTCGCGGGATATTGTCGCAACCTGCTCAACGAGGTTTTCCGGCGAGACTTCAGCCTCACGCCGTTCAAGGATTTCACCCGAACTGTTGATGAGTGCCGCGCGAACATGTGTTCCCGAAAGCGCGATGCCGACGTAGTTTTTAGACGGGTCAGACATGATGTTTGTAAAAGTAGTCGAAGCATAGTCGAGCCTTCAGGGGCTGTCAAACACGTGTTTGTGAGTGTAGAATGCGCGCATCGTAGCGTTTTTTGTTCGGTTTTCGTTAGGTGCGATCAGCTTTGTTCTTGTATTTGAGCGTGGCGTTGCGCAAGAGTTCGCTTGCTGGTTCGCGTAGCGAACCAATTGAATAGCCGGTGGCAACGCCACCGGATTCAAAGCTGTAAGGATCGAAGAACGCGCGATTCGACCCTTACAGGGTCGGTAGCGGGTTGACGTTGGTTACCGTGGGCGTTGCCCACAGCTATTAACTGCAACCGCTGCGCGGTTAGGAAAACTTACTCACCAACGCCCAAACTGACTTTTGTGGAACACCGTTGAGGGTAGTTCAGAGAACAAACCTCAAAGTACGAACATGGAAATCCGCTCAATACTCTTACCTACCGACTTCAGCGAATGCGGTAATTATGCGCTGCGGTACGCCGCCTCCATTGCGCGGACGTTCAAAGCATCGATCATCTGCGTTAACGTAATTGAACCCATTGTTCCTACTGTCGGTTACTCGGGAATGACTGAACCGCTTCCGATTGCCGACATTACCGAACAGTTGGAAGACTCGGCTGAACGTGAACTACCGAAACTCGCTGAGTGTGATGAATGTGCTGGTTTGGACGTCGAAGAACTGGTTGTGCACGGGGAGGCAGCGGCGGAGATTGTCCGCGTAGCAAAGGATCGGAAGGTCGATCTCATAGTGATTTCGTCCCATGGACGCACGGGACTGGGACGGATCCTGTTTGGGTCAACTGCCGAAGCCGTGGTTCGTCACGCCTCTTGTCCCGTGCTGGTTGTGAAGCCTCCAGCCGAAGACGACTCTGGACGATAGTCAACTCCTACATGTCCAGCTTATCCTGTCTCTGCACAATGTTGATGCCGGCAACAATTCATGCATAGTCTGGACTTTCTCTACGGCCTCATTGGTCAATACGGTATCTACGCAGTTTTTCTTCTCGTGATGATCGAGGGGGATATAACGCTTTTGTTGGCCGGCGTTCTGGCTCACGGTGGTTTTTTTGGCGAGTGGAGTTTTCTTAATGTGCTCGTGTGGGGCACGCTGGGAGGTTGTGCGAGCGACAATTTCGCCTACTTTATTGGTCGGGGCTTTTGTGAAACAGTAAGACAGTTCCGATTCTATCGCGCTGCAAAGCCGAGAATTGAACGGCTGACCAACAAGTTCGGATCCTCATCGATATTTCTTTCGAAGTACATTTATGGACTGCGGTGGGCTTCATGTGTTTTTTATGGAGTCGGCCGCATGCCGTTTCTGCGCTTTCTGTTTCTTTCGCTGGCGAGTTGTTTCGTGTGGGTGTTCGTTCTCGCCGGCGCTGGATTCTTTTTTAGCGGCGCCGTGATGGGTTTAATCGGCGACTTCCAGCGACTCGGCAAGGTTCTGCTAGTGATTGTAATAGTGGGAATCGCTGGTTTCTATTTTGCTGAGAGGTTCTGGCTGTCACGTAAGGTTGAAGAAGCGGATCCGGAGCGTTTCCAGGAACTGGAACACGCGGCGCAGGAAAAACTACAGGACCTGCGGCAGGAACTCGGGGAACATATGCCGTTTAGAAGTGAGCACAAGAAACAAGTGCCGTCGAAGCGTGATGCGGATGGCGATTAGGTAAAGACCATTGGTCAGTTATCATTTCTCAAATAATGATTGACCAATGATTTCTCTATTCCAATATTAAAAACCAAAGACCGGATAAGAAATGATCATAGAATCCAGCGCTCCTCCGAGAGTCGATCTTGCTGGTGGCACCATTGATATCTGGCCGCTCTACTTGTTCCATCCGGGCGCCACCACCGTCAATTTTGGATTAACGCTTCACGCTCGTTGTCGGATTGAGACGCGCGACGACGGGCGAATCATATTGGAGTCCCGCGACCGTAAGACAGCTTTCGAAACGCATCTTTCAGCACTCGAAGATCTGCTTCAGGAAGAGCGACTGGAGCTTGTGTCGAAGCTCGTTCACTTCTTCAAGCCGACCACGGGTTTTCATCTCGTAACGGAGAGTGCGGCGCCGGCTGGCGCCGGACTCGGTGGATCATCGGCGCTCGCGATCGCCTGTATTGGCGCGCTGAATCGGCTGGTTGGAGACCGGTACGATCAGAGGAAGTTCGTGATGATTGCAGCGAATGTGGAATCGACGGTGATAAAGGTGCCCGCAGGGTTTCAAGATTACTATCCACCACTTTACGGTTCAGTTTCGTGCATTCATTTTCGGCCAGAGGGAATTGAACGGGAAGCGCTCGATGTAAACATTGAAGAGATCGAAAACCGGCTCGTAATTATCTACACTGGCGAACCACGGCTTTCAGGAATCAATAACTGGGAAGTGTTTAAGAAACACATCGACGGGGACGCAGAGATCTTTGAGGTGTTTGAGGGCATCCGTGATTCTGCGCGTCGAATGAGAGAAGCATTGCTGGCCAACGATTGGGATCGGATCGCCGCGTCGATGCAAAAGGCTTATCCCAATCGGAGGAAGTTGGCGCCAACCATCACTACACCGCAGATGGATATGTTGCTCGATAAGGCGATGGCGAACGGTGCCGTCGGCGCAAAAGTATGTGGCGCCGGCGGTGGTGGCTGCATGGCATTCCTGTGCAATCCTGAAAGAAAGAAAGACGTCGAGCACGCCCTCGGAGCGGAGGAAGGTGTTGAAGTTTTAGATTGGAAAGTGGCCCGCGAAGGGCTGGTGATTAAGGAGAGCTAGTCCGGCGGTCATAAGACAATCACTGGTCAATTATCATTGATAGATGTCAAATGATATATGACAAATGATTCTGCTTCTACCCACCTTCCGCTCTCTGCTTCGCCGCAGCAGCTAATGCAGTGAGGCGAGCGACCTTCTGTTGAAAAGTCTCACCTGGGACAGGACCTGTATCAACCACGCCGCAGTACGTACCTCGCTTCATTAAACTTCGATTCGCATTCCCAGTAGCCTTGTGTTCAGCTGGCGAAGCGGTAGCAGATGCTGGTGCGGGAGCTGCTTCTGCAGGCGCAGGCGGTGGAGCTTCGCTGGCTGGAGCTGGGCTCGTCGCGACAGGTTCTGGTGTCGGAGCCGGAGCCGGAGTCGGAGGGACGGCTGATGGAGCGACCTCACCGCCGCCTTCTTCCGCGCGCTGTTTTGCCGCTGCCGAAAGTGCTTTCAGTCGTGCGACTTTCTGTTCGAAAGTTTCGCCTGGCACTGGACCAGTATCGGTCACCCCTGCATAAGTGGAGCGTTTGAATAGTTGTCGATTCGGTTGTGCTCCCGCCTTGTGTTCTGCTGGCTTTGGGGGCGCCGCGGGCGTCGGAGCAGGAGCCGCTGGAGCAGGGGCGGGTTTTGGAGTTGCGGCGGCTTCTTTGGGTGGCGCGGCTGGTGCAGCTGGTTTCGCGGCTGCAGGTTTCGCGTGACTGTGTTCTCCACCGCCTTCGACAATAACGTAAACGCCACGCTCGTCTTTCTTAATTACCGGTAGAGTGCCGCCGGCAGCTTGCAGGAGGGCCGATAGTTCGGCTTCAACAAACCGACTTTGCTTATACGGATCGCGAACATGGCCCAGCGGTGGTCCCATGTAAAGGGTTCCGCATGTTTGGCACTTGAATAGAACATCAACGCCGCGGAGATGGACCTCGGCAGGTTCCCCCGCTGTCCCTAGTTGCTTGAGGTGTCCCCAGCACGGCTTATTTTTTTCATTTCTTTCGTTACAGACGGTTTGAGCGTTGGTGATCTGCTTGGGAACAGGTGCCGCAGATTTCGAAGCATCCTGATTAGACGGATTCGTTTCTGTTGCTGACATGTTAGAAGATAGTGTGCAGGTTGCTACTTGGCTCGCAAATCTTACAGACTGACTTGATTGAACGTCAACGATACATTGCAGATTGCTGATTTTTGATTGCCGATTGGAGGTTGTCGACAGTTGAAATCGGCAATTGACAATCATCGATGGTCTAGCACCCACCAACTGCCCGCTAGGTGGTACGGACTTGTTTGCCGCAGGATTTGAGTCCAACGAATGTTTCGAAATCTGATAATGACAGTTTGGAAGCGACTCCCGGCTGGTTTGCGCAGGTGGAGTGTCCGTGCGACTAACGTGAAGTTCACAGTCACCGCGGCTGGAATAATTCGAAACAACGATGGGAAGGTGTTGCTCCTCCAGCACCGCTTCAGACCAGGCGCTGGCTGGGGAATTCCCGGTGGATTCCTGGAGAGTGGAGAGCAGCCGGAACAGGCATTACGACGCGAGTTGCGTGAAGAGATTGATCTTGAGCTCATTGACGTTCGGCTTTTCACGGTTCGCACCTTCAAACGCCAAAGCCAAATCGAGGTTGTGTTCGTTGCCGTCGCTGACGGTGAGCCTAATGCAGGTAATGTTGAAGTAGATCAAGCGGTATGGTTTTCAGTGAATTCATTGCCGGATGCTCTACCTTCAGATCAAAAGAAGTTGATCCAACGGGCGTTACGTGTTGGAGCGGAAGGGCGGGATTGATGTATGCTGGGCCGCGCCAAAACGGTCTTTGTACTTTGTACTTTGATCTTTGTTCTTTGACCAGAACAAATAACAAAGTACCAGGCACAAAGAACAAAACCCATAATCGGAGATTGCCATGGTTCAACTGATTCCGTCGCCGGATGCCGTCATGCAGATGTTGACACGCACAGGAGCGTTTCGAGAAGGCCACTTTGTTTACCCGAATGGCAAGCACTCGCCACATTATTTTCAGATGCCGCTTGCGTTTCGCTTCTATGACACGGCACGCGTGTTGGCCGTGGCGTTGAGCAGAAAGTTTCGGCTCGAGAAAGATATCTCCAGTCAGCTCCCCAAGGTGGCAATCATCAGCCCGAGCTCAGGCGGTATCCCCGTGGCCTTCGGTGTGCGCGATGCGCTGAATGCAGAGCAGATTTATTGGGCGGAACAAGAACGCGGTGAGCGTCAATTTCGGCAGTACGTGAACCAGGGCGAAGTGAATGCTTGCATTATCGTTGATGACCTCATTCGTAGCGGCAAGGCGCTTGAAGAGACAGTCAGGCTCGTGAAGCAATTGGGTTCACGAATAATCGGAGCGGGTGCAATTGTCCGCTTCACCTCCGCGCCGAACGAAATTGAAGGTGGTCCAGTTAAGTCGCTAGTCGACTTTGACGCGCGAATCTACAGCACTGCCGGCGAATGCAAGGAGTGTAAGGAGGGCGTGCCTGAGGAACACGTGCGTTTCTAAGAATTTCGGATTTGGGATTTCGGAATTCGGATTTCGTCTTTAGGACATTGACTGTTCGTAAGAATCGCAGAATATCCCTACACGAAATCCGAATTCCGAAATCCCAAATCCGAAATCGTCGTCGTTCGTTCCCTTAAATCTCATGTCTATTCGCCAGCGCTTTGTCCATCGTCACTTCATCAACATACTCAAGATCGCTTCCCACGGGCATTCCCATTGCGATTCGTGTAACTCTCAATCCCAGCGGCTTTAAAAGACGACTAATATAATTCGCTGTCGCTTCGCCTTCCGTCGTAGGATTGGTGGCCAGAATCACTTCGGTTACCTTCACCCCATCATTGTTTTCCGGTTTGAGCCGAGGCAGCAGATTAGCGAGATGTAATTCGTCTGGTCCAATGTGACGAATGGGCGAAAGACTTCCGTGCAACACGTGGTAGACGCCCTTAAAGCTCCGCGTTTTTTCCACAGCGACGAGACTGTGGGGCTCTTCCACGACGCAAATCACAGAATGATCGCGCGAGGGTGATGAACAAAACCTGCAAGGATCAGCCTCGGTGAGGTTGTTGCAAATGGAGCACATGACGATGCGCTGCTTCACATCTCTCAGCGCCGTAATGAGTCGTTCGAGGTCCGAGTCGGGCACGCGCATGATGTGAAAGGCCAATCGCTGCGCCGACTTTTGCCCAATGCTCGGAAGTCGCTTCAGTTCGTCGATGAGTTTTGTTACTGGTTCAGCGTACTCTAACATTGCCGATTTCCAATTACCGATTGTCGATTGAATTCATTGTCGATTGCCAATTGCCAATTGCCGATTGGTATTAATCGAAGAGTTGCCAATAGACCCTATTAACTCGCGCCTGAACAGTCTTTTAATCGGCAATCGGCAATCGGCAATCGGCAATTTGTCACAGGCGACTTACCCTAGCAGTCCACCAAGTCCCGGTGGCAACATCCCTCCCAACTTCCCTTTCATTGCTTCATCAACTTTCCGGTTAGCTTCATTCACTGCCGCGAGGATCAGATCTTGAAGCATCTCGACGTCGCCATCCTTCACTGCTTCAGGATCGATCTTCAGTGCAATGATTTCGTGATTGCCTTTCATCTGCACTGAAACGACGCCGCCGCCCGCTGAAGCTTCCACGCGCAGGTCTTCCATTTCTTTCTGCATCTTCTCCTGCATTACCTGCGCCTGCTTCATCATCTGTTGAATATTGAACCCGCCAGGGAATTTCATGTCCATCACTACCTCTCCCGTAAGATTTGTGCTGTCCAACAATTGGGAAAAGCATCGTAGCTGTCATTAAAAGTGAATGCAAACTACCACACTGCGACCGTACGTGTTCTCGCGTGCAACTGCGCCGACAAGCGCACTTTAGAACCCGATTCTCTGTTCACGCTTCGGCTCATTTGCACGCGAGGACTCGTGCGGTCTCAGTGATATGTTCCGGTGTTATGATGGCGCGCAAAGAAAATGGGAAACGCCTCCGAAAGATTTGAAGAAGATCGTTGGCTCCCAGCCACGATCAGGCTTTACTACGATCTGAAAGTTCCCGGCGTCACGCCGGCGCCACTTTTGATCGTGCTACACGGTTATGGAGCGAATAAGCGACAGATGATGCGCGAGGCGCGACAGATGGCTCCGGAAGGTTTTGCGATCGCCTCCATGCAGGGGTTTCACCAACACATAAGAGAGCCTAAGGAACCGGGTGGCCCACTGCGATTCGGTTTCGGTTGGTTGACGAATTTCAAGTCGGAAGAATCGGTTGAGGTTCATCATCGGACATTGCTCTCTTTGATTCGCAGCCTGGTCCACGAAGGGGTAGCTGATCCTGCTCGAGTGTTTCTGCTCGGCTTCTCACAATCGTGTGCCCTCAATTACCGCTTTGCTTTTACGCAACCGGATTGTTTGCGAGGCGTGATTGGAATTTGTGGTGGCGCCCCTGGCGACTGGGAGACGAGCGAAGTCTACCAGCCGACAACTGCGTCGGTTCTGCATATCGCCGGTACGAGAGATGAGTTTTATCCGCCAACTCGGGTCGCGCCGTATGAATCTCAACTTAGAATGCGCGCCGAAGACGTGGAGTTCAGATCGTATGACGCTGCCCATGAGATTGTGCCGGAGATGCGTGACGATGTTCAGGAGTGGCTGACGAAGCGGAGCTTGTTGACGCCCGATGTCTAGTGGAATGAGGTCAGTACCACCTCGCGGTAGCGGGTGGGTGCGGAGCTTGATGCGCTAGACAAATAAACTTACCAATATGCTGGCCCCTCA
>DATIBJ010000094.1:0-35874 GCA_035457565.1 Pyrinomonadaceae bacterium
CCGCCTGGCTGGGTGAAAAGTGTGAAGAAGCCGGCGTAAACGTCTTTCCGGAGTTCCCCGGTGCAGATCTGCTGTATGAAGACGATCGAGTGGTTGGAGTTCGAACTGGCGACAAGGGGATCGACAAGGAAGGGAAGCAGAAATCCAATTACGAACCCGGCGTTGATCTACGAGCAAAAGTAACTGTGCTGGGCGAAGGACCACGTGGTTCGCTTACAAAGCAGTTGGTGCAACGGCTGGGACTCGATCAAGGACGAGAACCGCAGGTCTACAGCATCGGTGTGAAGGAACTGTGGGAGCTGCCAGACGATCGTTATCCAACCGGCCGGGTGACGCACACGCTAGGGTTTCCGTCAGACGCTCACACGTATGGCGGCGGCTGGATCTATGGAATGCAGAACCGGATCCTCAACATCGGTTACGTCACAGGACTCGACTACAAGGATCCGTTGCTTGATCCTCACGCAGAGTTTCAGCGCTACAAGACGCATCCGTTTATTTCGCAGCTGCTCGAGGGCGGCAAAATGATCCGTTACGGAGCCAAGACGATTGCCGCGGGCGGATACTATGCAATCCCGCAAACTTACGCTGATGGAGTGTTGCTGGTAGGCGATTGCGCCGGTTTTCTAAACTCACAAAGATTAAAAGGCATCCACTCCGCGATCAAGAGCGGCATGCTCGCCGCGGAGGCGATCTTCGAATCATTACTGGCCGGAGATTTTTCAGCGAAGCAGCTTCAGCGCTATGAACAACTCGTAAACGATAGTTGGATCATGCCGGAGCTGAAGAAGGTTCGTAACTTCCACGCAGGTTTTCGACATGGACGTTGGCTCGGCTTGTTCAATACAGGCCTGCAGTTTGTCACCAACGGCCGTGCATGGGGAGTTATTGATCGCGACAAAGGACAAGCCGGCCATCGCGAGATGAAGAAACTGTCAGCGTATGGTTATCGCGGAGATGATTTGGCCCAACGCTACAACGGTTTGAGGTTCGACGGAAAACTCACTTTCAACAAGGTCACCGATGTTTATCATGCGGCGGTTGGACACGATGAGGACCAACCGGCGCATCTTCACGTACTGGATCTAAACATTTGTGCGACTCGTTGCGCTGAAGAGTACGGCAATCCGTGCCAGCGGTTCTGCCCGGCCGCCGTCTATGAGATGGTGGACGATAGCAGGAATGGGCGACGGCGTTTGCAGATCAACTTTTCCAACTGCGTTCACTGCAAGACGTGCGACATCATGGATCCCTACCAGATCATAAACTGGGTGACGCCCGAAGGTGGTGGCGGGCCAGATTACAAGGGGATGTGACGAGGCGGAGAACTGAAGTTTCGGGTTTCAAGTTCGAAGTTTCAGGTTTTAAATCTCAAATCTCAAATAACACTTATCGGATCTGAGATCTCGAAATCGATATCCTCTGCCTCACCTTTAGAACTCGAATCTCAAATTGAAGTCTCAGATCTCAAATATCAGATCTCAGATCTCACATCCTCAAGAACCCTACTCCGCGGGATTCTCGCTCTCTCGGATACTGAAGTGCACACGGCCGCGGATGACTTCTTCCAGCGCAATCCGTGTTGGCTTGTGTTTCTGCGGGTCGATTTCAATGCGCGGTTGTGCTCCACGCTGCAATTGTTTGCTTCTCTTCGCTGCCAGGATGATCAATCGATATTTCGAATCAACCTCCGGCGCTTCAGTCGGCTCTAATGCGTTTTCAATCTCACTTGCCATTGTATGCATAAATTGTGGTATTCAACTCCTTATTTAAGCGCGTGACAATTACTCAACGGATTGGAAGTTCTGAATTACCTCTTTGACCACCTGGTCCTGCCTTTCACAGCGGGCTCTCTCTCCATAAATGATCGAGGCTAGTTGATTGGCGGCCCGCTCGACATCGTCGTTAATGATTACGTAATCAAAGCACGAAAACTGTCGCAATTCTTCGGGCGCATTCTTTAACCGCAGGGCCAATTGTTCTGGACTGTCTGTGCCCCTGGCTATCAGACGTTCCTTCAGAGTCTCATAAGATGGGGGCAAAATGAAAACACTGACGGTGTCGAGTGTCAGATTGCGAATGCTTGCGGCGCCTTGCACGTCGACTTCCAGGACGATGTCGGTGCCTGCGGCGGTCTCAAGCGCGACCTGTTGTTTAGCAGTGCCGTAGAGATTTCCGTGCACGCAAGCCCATTCGAGAAACTCGTTCGCCCGGACCATTGCTTCGAACGTTTCGCGATTGACGAAGAAGTACTCGCGACCATGGACTTCGCCGTTGCGTGGCGTGCGCGTCGTGTATGAAATCGAATAACTGAGATTTGGCACAGTGTCCAGGACGCGCCGGATCAATGTGCCTTTGCCGCCACCGGATGGCGAGCTAACAACGAACAATGTCCCTGGCGTGACTTTGGCATTCGTCACCTCGGATTCAGCGGGCGCGTTCGTCACCTTACTCGACATTCTGAACCTGCTCTCGAAGTTTCTCTACTTCAGCCTTGATCGAGAGCGCCGCCTCCTTAATGGTGAGATCGGTTGACTTCGAAAGAGTGGTATTGGCCTCGCGATTGAGTTCCTGGAGAAGGAAGTCAAGCATCTTTCCTGTTTCGCCAGACGACTTCAGGGCCTCCTGAAACTGCGCTAGATGACTGCGAAGGCGCACCATCTCCTCGCTCACATCACTGCGATCGGCTAGATAAGCAACTTCCTGGGCAAGTCGCGCCTGATCGACTTCAATGGTTTGGCCGCCGCGATTCAATAATTCGCCGATTCGTTTTTGCAAACGCAGGCGATAAGCATCAGCCAGACCCGCGGCTGACGCCTCGATGGTGGGAACTAGCGCTTCGATTCTGGTAACGCGTTCGGCAAGTTCGATTCGAAGCGCTTCACCTTCCTGTTGTCGCATTCCTTCGAGATCATCGAGCGCTTGATCGATGGCCTGCTCGAGAGCCGCGGTCATTCGTTCGTCAATCCCATTGCGGCCCGGGATAAGCGCTCCAGGTATTCGCGCAAGCGAATTGATATCAAGAACGCCCTCAATCGCAAATTCCTGTTGCAGCTGCCGCAGCGCCTGAACGTAGCCGGCGATTAGTGGTCGGTTTAATTCGTACGCGACCTGCGCAGTTCGTTCAAAACTGACCGTCACATCAACTCGGCCACGAGCCAACCGCGACGCGATGCGACGCTTAATGGCAGGCTCGATTGAGGCGAGTTCAGATCCGATCCGCAGATGGACGTCCAGAAAGCGATTATTGACTGTCTTCAGATCGACAGAGACGGAGAAGTCGTCGCCCGTAACCGCGCCCCGTCCATATCCCGTCATTGATTTCATAACGATTTCCGATGTTCGATAAACTTCAGTTTGTCTTCGAGTTACAATCCAATCAGCGTTGAGTTAAGCAAAACACGACGACAAACTGAAAAGTTTATCGAGCACTAACCCCAGCCAATTCCGCTTCCTCATCCGCAAACTGCAACTCGTAGAGTTTGCGATACTGACCGCCCTTGGTCAGTAGTTCCGAATGCGTTCCTGTTTCGATAATCCGGCCCGCTTCCATCACCACGATGGTGTCTGCGCGGCGAATGGTCGAAAGGCGGTGGGCGATCACAATAGTCGTTCGGTCGCGAACGAGGTTCGCGATGGCTCGTTGTACCAAGCGCTCCGACTCCGCGTCGAGCGCCGATGTAGCCTCGTCGAGAATTAGCACGGGCGCATTTACCAGGATTGCCCGTGCAATCGCGAGGCGCTGCCGCTGCCCGCCCGAGAGGAAGATTCCCCGTTCGCCGACTATCGTATCGTAACCCTGTGGCAGTTCCTGGATAAAATCATGCGCAAATGCAATGCGAGCCGCTTCCTCGACCTCGGCCTGAGTCGCCGCAGGACGTCCGTACGATATGTTATGACGAACAGTGTCGTTGAAGAGCACGGTCTCCTGCGTGACCAATGCGATCTGAGCGCGCAGGCTGGCGATTGAGGCATCTCTCAAGTCCATCCCGTCCCATAACACCTGGCCTGAACTGGGATCATGAAACCGGGGCAGTAGTTTCGTCAGTGTCGATTTGCCGCCACCCGATTCACCAACCAGCGCCACCAGCGTTCCCTTTGGAATCTGTAAGCTAACGTCACGTAATACCGAGCGCGATTCATTCGCATAGCCAAACGACACGTGGCGCAATTCGATTCCTGACTGCAACGCGGGCAGTGCGTGCGCATTTGGTTTCTCTTCGATGATGGCCTGCTCGTCCATCACCTCCCAAACATGATGCGCGGCTGCCAGTGCTTGTTCCATGCTGTTCTGCAATCGCGAGAGCTTGCGCATTGGATCGTAGCTGCGAAACAGAAAGAAGAGGAACGTAACGAACTGCGCTGCGTTCATACGGCCGGCAATAATCTCCTGTTGGCCGAAGAAGAGAAGGAGCACTACAAAGAGTATGCCGATAAGCTCGATGGTCGGAGGAGCAGCTCCCGCGATACTTGCACTACGAAGATTTGCCCGGACGATCTTTTTCGCAACTTCAGTGAATCGAGCTGACTCGCGTTTTTCTGCACGATACGCTTTGACGATTCCTTGATTTGCCAGCGCCTCCTGAGCAGTGTCGGTGAGTTGCTTACTTCCTTCGAAACTCTCACGCGCGAGATTGCGCAGGGCGGTACCAAACTTAGCTGTAAGCAATGCAATGATGGGCGCTATCGCCAGCGAGCCGAGCGTTAGTCGCCAGCTGTAGTAGAACGAGGCCGTCAGAAATGCGATGAGCGTAAAACTCTCGCGGAGCATGTCGCGAATCGTTGCAGTGACCGCCGTCTCAATTGCGGCTGCACTCGACACGAGTCGTGATACGAGATAATTCGTTCGGTGTCGTTCGAAGAATGTCGCAGACTGCGCCAGCAGGTGACCATATAGATCCTGCCGCAGTTTCAGCACGGCCGCCTGTCCGATTCGTGCCATCAAGTACGTTGAGAAGTACTCCGCAATACCTTTTGCCACGGTGAAAGTAATCAGTAGAACAGAGATTATCTTCCAGGCGCCGAACGGGTCTTGCGGTATCCATTGTTGCAGTCCGAAGAGCGTTGCGGTTCGAGTTCCCGCACCTTGCACAAATGCCTGATCGAATATCGGCACAATAAGCGCGCCGATTGCGCTCTCCAACAAACCAACCAGCAGCATCGCGAAAGTTGCTAATGTAAAGAAGGGCCAGTGAGGTTTTAAATACCTTAACAGTCGAAGAAGATCATGCATCGCTGGTTGCGAAACTCTCTGCCCAGTTGCTATAAGAGAGGTAAAAGACGGACCAAGGCTTCAAAAATTAACTATACTTATCCCTGCTAATTTGCGTCAAGGCAGACAAATCCCCCTGATCTGAGCTTTTAATGATCGACTTGTGTAAGAGTTTCGGATGAGTCTGTGACAAAGTAGGTTATAATTTTTTCGAAAGCTTCGTAATTAAATTAGATCCCTCCTGACAGGATCGGACAACGTGGGGCAGCCACAAGTTACTAGTAAATACGCCGGTAAACGTTTGCTGATCGCAGACGACGACAGCGATATGCGTGTCCTGCTAGCGGAGTATTTCCGTAGGCTGGGTTTCCAGGTGGATGAACGCGAGAGCGGCGTCGCCGCATTGGATGCGGCCATGGCCGGCAGATTTGATTGCTTCATCTTCGACGTCTCGATGCCGGGGATGTCCGGCTTTGATCTCCTGAAACGAGTCAGAGACCGCGGTATTCAAACACCAGCTCTGTTTTTAACCGCACACGACGCACTCTCAGATAAAGTCGCCGGCTTCGAAGCAGGCGCCGACGATTATCTGGCGAAACCATTTAGTCCGAGAGAATTGGAGTATCGCGTCGAGGCCCTTCTGCGGCGAAGTGGTATCACCACCGAACCAAAAGACGAAGAGCGTATTGAAGTTGGTGATCTGATAATTGATAAACGACGTCACGAAGTACTCCGAGATAATTCGCGAATCGATCTCACGCCGCTAGAGTTTCAGATTCTTGAACTCCTGGCATCCGAGCCTGGACGTGCGTGGTCGCGAAACGCGTTACTTGATCGGGTCTGGAGCACGGACTACGAAGGCTATCAGCGCAACATTGATCCGCACATCAACCGGTTGCGCAAGAAGCTTGAGACAGATCCAAAGAATCCCAGATATGTTCTTACGGTCCGTGGCGTTGGCTACAAATTAAACGAAACACCTTGAGTTTGATGATCATCGCGTCCGCTGCCCCTCAAGTCTCAAGGGCATCAGCCCTAACAACCCACCGGCCAATTCGAAATCAATAGAGGGAGCATTCTTCATGTTGTGGTGGATTGGTTCAGGCATTTTGGTCTTGTGGTTCACGCTGAAGTTCATTTTCCACGCGCACGATTGGGTTCACCTCATGCTGCTGTCCGGAATTTCAGTACTCCTCGTCCAATTTGTCGCATACCGCAAGACGAGATACCAGACCAAACGCCGCGGTTAGCCGCCTATTCCAAAATAGTTCTTCTTGACCTCCTCATATCCTTCGGCAACAATGCCCTCGTTTGCGGCATCAACATTGCGATCCGTTGAGCTTTCAGATGCTCTCCCGGCCAATCCTGATGAAATGAGGAGTTGCCTGCGATGACATCACCAACTGTTTTCAAGCGATTTGCTCTTCTAATCACTCTCTTACTAATCACGCTGGCTCTGCTGGCGCCAATAGTCAGCGCGCAGTCAGATACACCGCGTCAGACGGTGGCGATTACTTATCCGCTCGAGGAGACTATTTCCGTTAAGTTCCGTGGCACGACCCTCCTGCCACGACTCAAAGGAGAAGCAAAAGTCAGACGTGCTGGCAGGCGCGGAACTCGTGTCGAACTAAGTATCGACGACCTGCCTCGTGCCTCTGAGCTCGGTGGCGTTTACACGACGTACATACTCTGGGCCATCACCCCCGACGGACACGTCGACAACCTGGGTGAAATCAAAAGGAGTGGTAGCTCGTTTGTAAACTCGAAGCTCGACGTCACAACGCCGCTGCAAACGTTCGCGATGATACTTACTGCCGAGCCTCACTTCCGAATGAAGGTTCCCAGTCGTGCGGTCGTGATGGAGAATCTGCCACCTCAACGCGTATCTGGATCACAAATCGAAACCGTCAATGTCCAATACATTGGTAATTCGAGTGACTACTTCAAGAACGTGCGCGTCCCGGAGATCGCCGACCGCGATTATCGTGAGACGCCGGTGTCGTTGTTAGGAGCCCGGCAAGCTATCAGTCTTGCAAAGTACGCCGGGGCTAGTCAGGACGCACCTGAAGAGCTACGCCTCGCTGAAGAGGAATTGCAGAGTGCTGAAGAAGCGTGGCGCATGAATCAACCTGTTTCAGAAATTGATGTGCGCGCACGAAAGGCCACGTCCTCAGGCGCGCATGCGGAAGAAGTTGCTGTCGCGCGTCGTACCGCCAGATTGAATCGACAAGAGATTCAGCGTCGCGACGACGCTGTTCGGGCAGCCGAAAAAACTTCAGCCACATTGCAGCGAGAAGTGAGTCAGCTTCAGACGGCTCTCGACAAAGAAACACGCGCTCGAGAGCTTGCGGAACGCGATCGAGACATGGCGAACGATCAGTTACGCGAACAGCGCGCCGAGATCGCTCGTCTGCGTGACGAAGTGCAACAGCTGAGATCGGAGGGCGAAGTGGCCAAGATCAAGTTGGCCCGACTCGAAGGTGAGAAGCAGGCCGAGACGGCTCGTATAGAAGCTGAACGGCGTGCCCTGGAGCGTAAAGCCGCAGAAGCGACGCTAAAGCAGACGCTCGCTAAGTATGGGACCGTTAAAGAGACAGCTACGGGATTCCGGCTTGTGCTGGCTGAATCAATCTGGAGCAGCGCACGGACTGCGGATCTCGCACCGGCGTCGGCGGCGAAGCTCGAACCCTTGGCCGCATTGCTGGCAAGTAATCCCGACTATCAGATTCTGATCGAAGCGTACACTGACAACAAAGGGGACGAAGTGTCGCTCCAGCAACTTACTCAGGAGCGCGCGCGAGCATTGTCTGAGCGCTTCCAATCTGCTGGAGTCGAGCCCATGCGAATTCAAGCAAACGGAATGGGCACGTCAAATCCACTTGCTCCCAATACTACGGTGGCGGGAAGATCAAAGAACCGGCGCGTCGAGATTACGTTCACCGCCGCCGCGAGTCGTACAGCCGTGAATTGAAGCCGGTCCCGGTGTGGCAATTTCGGATTTCGGAATTCGGATTTCATTCTACCGCCCTGCTTAGTGATATGGAGTAGAGCGGTACTTGCCTGACACAAAATCCGAAATCCGAATTCCGAATTCCGAAATCTAATCGGTGGATCTTCTTGTCGCCTCTTGAAATCCTACAACTCGTCGGTTACAGCATCGGTGCGCTGTTGCCGCTGTGGATGGCTTTTCAACTCGTTTCTCACCGAACGAAACTAACCGCCACTGAACGTCTACTTGCTGCGCTCGCGCTCACGATGGGTGGCTGGCACACAAGTAATCTAATCATCACGTTGCACGGTCTTTTCGGGTTCGGCTTCGACACGTGGACTAACCTCTTGAGATTGGCCGATTCAGTCGCGGTCGTTAGCATCACTTTCGCCTACTCATTTCTGCTTCACGTGCATCTGCATCTTTGGGCCACCGCCCATGGCCGCACGACCCTTAATAAAACCGAGCGCATCCGCGTATGGATGTCATATCTGCCGACTGTCTTTTTGTTGATAGCAATACCTCGTTTGTGGATAGGTGAATACGCGCCGATGTTCACCAAGCTTTCCATCTTCGTGTTTCCGTTTGCGCTGTGGATCGCTTATGTCCTGGGATTGATCGCCCTGACTGAACTTCTCATCGCGCGCAAAACGGAGAACGCTAGTGAGCGACGGATCATGCGGACGCTCGCATTTTCGTTTATCGGAGTCGGCGTTGTGATATTTGCGGCGCTCGCGTTTGGTGTTGGCGAAGGAACGATCGCTGGTCTGTATTTGAAGACGATTGCCAATCTCGGTTCACTCCTGCCGTCAGTTCTGCTTGCTTATTACATTTATCGCTATCGATATCTTGAAATCATTATTGAAGAGAGCTTGATCGTAGTTTCTTTCGCGACGGTCGTGCTTACCGTCTACGTCTTCGGTATCCGCACTCTCGGAGACTGGATGACCCAAACGTATGGTGTAAGACCGGGAGTCGTTGAGGCCATTCTGATCCTGGCGTTGACGTTGCTCGCCGCGCCCTTCCGTCGTTGGTTGGGCCAGCGTTTTCATAAGCTGTTCGAACGCGAAGCGGCACTGTACAAACAAATCGTCGCGCGCATCGGATCTCATCCTGGTCAATACCGCGACCTTTCTGACCTTCTTCAGTTTGTCGAACAAAGAACCACTGAGGCTTTAGGGCTGCGTCAACTTAAGATCTTCGTAAACGGAGAATCGGGTGTTGCTCAAAACGGACACAACAGCGACGCATGGGTTGAGTCTGTTCTAGCGCTCTCACGCGATGGTGGTTGGCTGCCTGTCGAAGACTCGCCGTTGCTCGTCGAACAAGGATTTAAACTAGCGTACCCATTACGACGCGAGGACAAAGTGAACGGCCTATTGGTCGTGGATGCAGCCGCCGGTGCCTTATCACCGGACGCGCGTTCGGTAATTGAGATTCTCGCCGATCAAGTTGCGATCGCTATCGACGATTCGCGTCTGGTTGAGGAGAACGTGAGGCTTGAAAGGGAACTTGCCGAGCGAGAACGACTCGCTTCGCTTGGTCGGATGGCCGCAACGGTTGCTCATGAGGTGAAGAATCCCCTCTCGGCAATCAAATCGATCGCGCAGGTGATGAGGGAAGACGAGAAACTCAGTACTGAGTACGCGCGAGACTTGAGTCTGATTGTCGGCGAGACCGATCGCCTGAGTCAGAGTGTGACGCAGCTTTTGAACTTCGCGCGTAAGGAGAGTCCAGCGGAGCAGCCGCTGGGTGTTGATGAACTCGTTAGTTCCGTCGTCGGTCTGTTTCAAGCAAACGCTCGTGAGCAGAACGTTGACTTGAGCTACGACATTCAATTCAAGGCATCTTTGCCTGGTAAGCATGTTTCTGTCCTGCGCGACGCATTGTCCAACCTGCTTTTGAATGCACTTCAGGCGACACCTCGGGGAGGAGTCGTAACAGTGACAGTGAACGGCATCGAAGATCAGCTCTTGATAACTGTCCGAGACAGTGGTCCAGGTATCCCCGCGGATCTCCGTGAACGGATTTGGGAGCCCTTCTTCACCACACGCCAAAGAGGGACGGGGCTTGGTTTGGCGATCGTTCGCAAGAGGATGCAAGAGATTGGAGGAACGGCTTCACTCGCACCGCAGCTTGGTAGAGGATCCTCCTTTCAGTTACGTCTGCCATACGACAAGTAACTCGAATTCTTTTCAACGCAGGGAACTTTTGTTGGTCGCGTGCGTGTTTAGGCTGACCTGCGAAGCGCCGAACGTCAGGGGCAGGAGGCAGTCGGCAGGTGCACGACAGCGGATCATTGGGCACTCCTGCTCCTGCCCCTGAACAAGGTCCGCCCATCAACTTTATGTGGCGCTACCCTCTTCCATCTCAAAGTGCGAGGAACTATTTTCTGATTAGAAGGAGATCAAAAGCATGAAAATGCGAAAGCCATTGGGCGTGATGATTACCGCAATTCTTTTCGCGCTCGTTTTTGTTATAGCGGCCGCGCCTGCTAGCGCGCAAATCCCGACGCCAACGTTAGACAGCGAAGCCAATCTGGATACACAGCTCTATCTAATCGTCGGCACGAATCAGGATGTTGATGATTCACGAATGCCCACCTCATTGGATTCTGTGATCAAGCAGTTGCGCGCCTCGCTGCCGTTTAAGAACTACCGACTAGCAGCTACACTTGTGAATCGCGTCAAGAATGACGGTCGACTGGACTTGCGATGGATTGGCGGACCGTTTGCCACACCTTCTGGCGCAGCTTCTGCAGGGACTCCTAGCTTCAGTGAGTTCAAAGTTGGTTCCGTAAAGCTGATGAGGAACGCAGACGGCCAGCCTGTGGTTCATATGCTTAGGTTCAGCTTTGGCGCTCGGATACCAATCCAAACGGGCACGCAAGCCGCAGCCTCTGGCGCAGGAGGTTTTCCCGTCATTAACTACGAGAACACGGGTATCAACACAGACATTAGTTTGCGCGAAGGCGAACCGGTGGTAGTCGGCACGCTAAACGCCGGCCCATCGGGTGATGCGATCATTCTGGTCGTGTCAGCCAAACGGACCAACCGTTAATCGAAAGCAGGAACAGCAAGAAGGAGCAGGGGCAGCAGAGAGGAGCAGGAGAACGAGCATAGCGCGTCGACCTCCTGCACCTGCCTGCTGCTCCTGATCGTTTTGGCACGCAATGCGCTAGGGGAATTTCGCGGATAGGTTCTAAACTATCCGGGAAGTGAGAAAAGACGCATTGCGACTACTGATTGTCGACGACGAGGAGGCCGCTCGCTACGGCATGCGGCGAGCCCTATCTACCTTCGGTTACAACATCACAGAAGCTGGCTCAGCCGAGGCAGCACGCGCCCTCATCAAACAACAACAGCCCGATCTGCTGCTGCTTGACGTCAACCTTCCGGGAATGAGCGGCCTGGAGTTTCTTCGCGAGTTGAAGGACGCGAACGGAAGCGGGCCGCTGGTGATCATCGTCACAGCTCATGGATCGGAGCGGCTCGCCGTCGAGGCGGTTAAGTCCGGCGCCTACGATTATCTCTCGAAGCCGTTCGAACTCGACGATCTTCGCCTGGTTGTTAAGAATGCTGCGGAGACGGTGCAACTGCGCCGTGAGAATTTTTCACTTCGACGCCGGATCGAGGTTGAGCGATCGCAGCGCGGAGCTCTGATCGGGAACTCCGAAGCGATGCAACGCGTCCGCAGCACGATTGAAAAGGTTGCGGAAACTGATGCGACGGTGTTGGTGCGTGGCGAGTCAGGCACGGGAAAGGAACTGGTGGCGCGCGAGATTCACGAGCGAAATAGTGTTCGGCGGAACGCTTCGTTCGTAGCGGTTAATTGTGCAGCATTGCCTTCGGAGTTGATCGAATCAGAACTCTTTGGGCACGAAAAAGGCGCATTTACAGGGGCCGCCGCGAAAAGAGAAGGGAAGTTTGAACAGGCGGACGGCGGGACGCTTTTTCTCGATGAAATCGGCGACATGAGTTCCAACGTGCAGGCCAAGCTGCTGCGCGCTCTTGAAGAAAGACGGATTGAACGACTTGGCGGCAACGACTCGATCCCCGTTGACGTTCGGATTGTCAGCGCAACACATCGACCACTCGAGCAGGAGATTGCGAACGGAAACTTTCGCGCAGATCTTTTCTATCGCCTCCGCGTAGTAACTATCGACATAGCACCTTTGCGCGAGCGAAGAGAAGACATTCCAGTGCTTGCGGACACTTTTCTGCGACTAGCGGGGGAACGTTATGAGCTGCCACAAAGGGCCTTGAGTCAGGGCGCGTTGAAACGACTGGTTGAATACCAATGGCCGGGGAATGTCCGTGAATTGAAGAACACAATCGATCGGGCAGTGATTATGGCCGAAGGCGAAGAGATCGCAGTGCGTGATCTGCCGGATGAAATCACAGCAGGCATACCGACCAGCGCAGCGACGGACGACAATACTGAAAGCGACGGCTTGAGAGTTCCTTTCACTGCAGATTTTCGTGAGGACCGTAGGGAGTTTGAGCGCCGATACATCACGCGTTGTCTGGAGTACACACAGGGCAACGTCACGCGTGCAGCCGAGATACTCGATATGCACCGCCAATCGCTCCAACACAAATTGCGGCAACTTGGGCTGGGCCGCCGGTATGTTTCCGTGGGCGGCGAGACGCAGGAAAATCGCGACAACTGACAGAAGTAGATCCTCCCATTCCCACAGGTTACACAGATTAGGCTTCCGGAAAGTTAACTTGAGTATCTAAGGTTACCTTTGAGCAACGTCATTTGCTGCTTAGGACGACACTCTTAACTCAAGTAGACTCTTTCAACTGCTAATCTGTGTAATTGGTGAAAATCGGTGGATCTGCTTTGGAGGTAAACAGTGAAAGCACGACTCGACGCAATCATTAAACAAGAACAAGCGAAGTATCTCGATCAACTCTTACCACAGCATGATCCATTGCTCGAGGAGATGGAGAAGTATGCGGCTGAACATCGTGTGCCGATCGCCGATCGTGAGGTTGCACGTTTCCTGGAGATCAGTGCGCGAGCTAGCGGAGCTAAACGCGCCCTTGAGATCGGAATGGCGATCAGTTACTCAGTCATTCATCTTCTTCGCGGCATGGGAAAAGATGGACTGGTCGTCACCATTGAACCTAACGATGAGATGATTCGCGCGTCGGAGGATTTCCTCGGGCGGGCAGGCCTGCGCGATCAGGTAAGGATCGAACGTGGTAAAGCCTTGGAAGTGATGCCGCGGCTCGCGGAAACATTCGATCTTCTCTTCATCGATGCGGTCAAAGAAGAGTATCGCCGTTATCTTGATCTGGGTTTGGAACGACTAAAAGCCGGGGGTCTCGTCATAGTTGATAATCTGCTGTGGGGCGGAAAGGTTGCAGACGCTGCGGAGCAAACAGATTCCTCGACTCTCGCGCTGCGCGATTTCAATCACTACTTCGTCAATCATGCTCAACTTAATGCTGAAGTCCTGGCTGTCGGCGATGGCCTGGGCTATGCGGTAAAGACCAGTTAATCCAAGACTATTGATCAAAAGTTTCCGCGCATGGTAAGTTCAACTAACCTCTCAGTTTGTTGAGAGTCTCTCCGTGCAGCCTCATGTGGCGAGTATCGTCTCCCACCTCGCTTGAAAAACTGTGGTTGGCCCAGAGCCAGTCGTTTCGCCCCAACCCCCCAAGGGCAGATGGAGTTCCCAATGCGTACCAGACCGTGGAAAACCATAATCTCGTTGTCAATGATCACCGCACTCGCTACGGGAAGTTTGTCATGTGCTGTGTCGTCCGCAAACGAAGCCTTCTTCGGTAAAACCGTTCCGCCTGACAGAAATATTTTGCGTTACGTGACCGGCGATGAGCCTGAAACTCTCGATCCGCCGATGAGCACCGGCCAACCCGAAGCGCGCATCTACATGGCGCTCTACGAAGGATTAGTCGAGTATCATCAAAAGAACTTGCGGCCAGTCCCAGCGCTTGCAGAGCGTTGGGATGTCAACAACGATTCCTCCGAATTCACTTTTCACATCCGTCGCAATGCGCGTTGGTCCAACGGTGATCCTATCGACGCAAATGATTTTGTCTACAGTGTTCGACGAGCTGTTTCTCCGGAGCTCGCATCGCGCAACGCATACCTGGCCGCGTACATAAAATACGCAGAGGCGTACAACTCAAAACAGGTGTTTGTTAAAGACCCGAAGACGGGACAGTTCTTGCTCCGGCGCGACTTTGAAGACGATCCGACGCCAGAGCCTTTAAGCTCTCAACCCGATACGTCGGCGGAGTATCAACCGTCAGCGGAAGAACCTAAGCCTGATGGTGATTCTGCCCATCACCAACTGATGCACTCACCGATGCGTCTCACGCTTCCCGGTGACGAAAAGGCGCGCACTAAACTCCTCGATAAGAATGAGAAATTGAAAACCGCCGTAACTGGAAAAGAACTGGTTCCAGTTACCGCCGAGGATCTAGGTGTGGAGGCTCTTGATCAATACATAGTTCGCATCTCGCTGGTTCAACCTGCGCCGTTCTTTCTGGGCTTGCTGCCGCACCAGGTTTTTCGCGTTGTTCCACGTAAAGCAATCGAGAAATATGGCATGCACTGGACAGAACCTGAACACATCGTCACTTGTGGACCATTCAAAGTGAAGTCGTGGCGTCCGTACGACAAGCTTGTCGTCGAGAAAGATCCGATGTACTGGGACGCGGCGACCGTCAAGCTCGACGAAATTCATTTCTTTCCGATGGCCGACAATCCCTCGATCATGAATCTCTACAAAGTGGGAGAAGTCGATGCCGTTCTTAATCACACAGTTCCTAACGCGTGGCTCGACGTGGTTCGCACGAAAAAGGATTACATGGACTCTGTCGAGGCGGCGATTGATTACCTGCAGATCAATGTCACGAAGCCCCCAATGAATGATGTGCGTGTTCGCAAGGCATTCAATTACTCGATTGATAAGAACGCGTGGGCAGCTTGGCGCAAGATCGTCAAACCGTTGACGGCCTTTACTCCTGAGGGCATCTTCCAGGGCTATCCGCAGCCAAAGGGTGATCAGTTTGATCCGGAGCGCGCGCGACAACTACTTGGCGAGGCGGGTTTTCCGGTTATCAAGAAAAATGACGGCAGCTACTCGTGTCCATCGTTCCCGATCAGCGAAGTTGAGTACATCTACAACACGCAAGAGTCGAACAAAGCGATGGCTGAATGGATGCAAGCGCAGTGGAAACAGAATCTCGGAGTCACAATTCCGCTACGCAATATGGAGTGGAAGACCTTTCTAAATACTCGCGCGAAGCTGGAGTACAAAGGTTTCTCGCGTGGCGCATGGTCGGCTGACTACATGGATCCATTCACGTTTCTCAGTCTTTTCTATACCGGTGGCGAAAGTGGTACCGGCTGGATCGATCCGAAGTATGTAGCTATGCTCGACGAAGCGAATCGCATGCTCGACCCCCAGAAGCGTTACAATCTGTTGGCCCAGGCGGAGAAATACATGCTCGACGCGCAGCCCGTTATCCCAATCGATACTGCGGCAGTGAATTGGGTAAAGAAGCCTTACGTGAAAGAGATGTATCCCAATCCTGGTTCACTCTTCGCATGGAAGTACGTTTATCTCGAACGCGATCAGCAAAAATGGGACTACGCAACACCCAGTCTGATTGAGTAGAATCACGTTAACTAGCAGTCAGGTTTTTGAGCCATATAATTTCCGACGACGAAATCTCTGTCTAGCTAAATGTTCAGATTCATAATCAGACGTCTGCTCGTCACAATCCCTACCATTCTGGTCGTCATCACGATCACCTGGGTCTTGATCAAGCTTGCGCCCGGCAACTTCTACTCGGGCGAAAAACGTCTGCCACCCGCAATCGAGAAGAACATCCGTGAAAAATACGGCCTCGACAAACCCTGGTATCAGCAATATGGCCGCACAATGTGGCCGATCATCCGCCACGGTGACTTCGGCACGTCACTGAAGTACGAAGGTCAATCCGTCAATACCATCATCGCTCGTTCACTGCCGGTCTCTGCCGCAGTTGGAATCCTCGCTTACATTCTCGCCCTGATTGTTGGCATAACAGCCGGATCAATCGCCGCTCTAAAGCAGAATTCACGTTATGACTACGCATCAATGGCCGCTGCGATGCTGGGGATATCGATCCCCAACTTTGTGCTTGGACCAATTCTGGTTCTCGTATTCTCGCTAACGTTGTATTGGCTTCCGCCTTCACGGTGGGGTGGCTTCCCAAGCCGGAACCTTATCCTTCCGGTTTTGACGCTCTCAGCCGTTTACATGGCCTACATCGCGCGGTTGACGCGCGCCGGCATGCTCGAGGTTCTGCGTTCTGACTACATTCGCACAGCCCGATCGAAAGGCCTGAGTGAGAAAGACGTCGTCGTCCGGCACGCACTCCGCGGTGGACTTATGCCGGTCGTGTCTTACACCGGCCCAGCGCTGGCTTTTCTGTTAACGGGAACAGTTGTCGTTGAGCGGATATTTGCGCTGCCTGGCCTCGGCAACTATTTCATTCAAGCATCATTGAATCGCGATGAGCCGTTGATCATCGGGATCGTCGCCTTCATCGCGATAACGTTACTGTTGATGAATCTATTGGTCGACATTGCTTATGCCTTCTTGGATCCGCGCGTGAGGTACTGATACATCGAAGTCGATTATGGCCGAGAAACCACCAAGATCGCCTGACGCGCCAAAGGTAAGCGAACCCGCGCTAAGTCCGCGTGGCACACCGCCGCAGTCGCCGCTCTCTCCTGTTGACCCTGTCGCTATTCACGTCGCACCTGAGATGGCAATCGCCGAAGCTGACGTTCGGACTGCCGAAGAAGGCGCGTACGTGCGCGGCACTTCACTCTGGCGCGACGCTTGGCGACGTTTGCTGAAAAACAAACTCGCGGTATTCGGGTTAGTAGTGGTCGTCTTGATTACTGTCAGTTCGATTATCGGACCTTCAGTGATAAAGAGTGCAACTGGTTTCACTCCCGATTTTATTCCGAGTGATGACGTCCGACTGATCAAGTCGTTTCCACCATTCACTGGACCGGATGGCAATTTCTCATGGACACATCCGATGGGAACGGATAACGCAGGCCGGGATCAACTCGCACGTGTGCTGCAGGGCGGTCAGATATCGCTTTTTGTCGGCGTGATCTCGACTCTTGTGTCACTGCTGATCGGTGTCAGTTATGGAGCTATTGCCGGCTACGTCGGCGGTCGCGTCGACAACCTGATGATGCGACTCGTCGACGTGCTCTATTCACTTCCCTACATAATCGTTGTCATCGTTTTGCTCTCGATGTTTCGCAGTCAAACTCCGAGAGGGCAACTGATATTGCTGTTCATAGCCTTGGGATCAGTGTCGTGGCTGACCATGGCGAGAATTGTGCGAGGTCAAGTGTTGTCGCTGAAGAATCAGGAATTTGTTCTTGCAGCACGCGCGACGGGTGTCTCGGCGCCGCGAATAATCTTTCGGCATCTGGTGCCAAATACGCTTGGGCCAGTGATCGTCTATGCAACGTTAACCATTCCGCAGATCATGCTGACTGAGGCGTTCTTGTCTTTCCTGGGCTTTGGTGTGCAAGCTCCGTTGGCCTCGTGGGGAAGTCTTGCGGCTGATGGTATTCAGAACATCGCGATATATCCGTGGCAACTGATCTTCCCAGGCGTTACGATGGCGCTCACACTTTTCTCGTTGAATTTTTTGGGTGACGGACTGAGAGATGCACTGGATCCGCAGATGCGCACGGTGTGAAGTGTCTGTCGACAGGATTAACAGGATGAACAAGATGAGAAAAGGAGAAAGCAGATCGCACAAGGCACAACGAAGAAGGCAGAAGACAGAAAAGACAGAAGACAGCACTTTGAACAGCCCGTCTTTTGTTTAGCTTTGTTTTTGAAATCCTATCAGCCTGGAATCCAGTCGAACACCTGATGAGCGAGAACGACGGAAACTTACTGGAGGTGAAAGACCTCCGCACCTACTTTCAAACCGAAGACGGCACCGTAAAAGCCGTCGACGGAATCTCGTTTAATCTGAAGCGAGGCGAAACGCTGGGCATTGTAGGTGAGTCCGGTTCAGGTAAGTCAGTCACCAATCTTTCGATTATCCGCCTTATTCCCGATCCTCCGGGAAAGATTGTCTCCGGCGAGGTGATCTTTGATGGCCAAGATCTACTTCTTCTGTCAACCGAATCCATTCGACGCATTCGTGGACGACGCATCGCGATGATCTTTCAGGATCCGATGACCTCGCTGAATCCGTTTCTGAAGATCTCGCGACAGTTGATGGAGATGACCCAGCTCCACCTTGGTCACACAAAACACCAGGCCCACGAACACGCTGTGAAGATGCTGGAAACGGTTGGCATTCCTGACGCCCGCGCTCGCGCCGATAATTACCCGCACGAGTTTTCAGGTGGTATGCGGCAGCGCGTGATGATCGCGATGGCCCTATCGTGTGAGCCCGAGCTGTTGATTGCCGACGAACCGACGACAGCTCTCGATGTCACTATTCAAGCGCAGATTCTTGAACTAATTAAACGCCTCAAGCATGAAACAGGAACAAGCATTATCCTGATCACCCATGATCTGGGTGTCGTTGCGGGAATGGCCGACCACGTCATCGTGATGTATGCCGGAATGATCTTCGAACAGGCCCGCACCACCGAACTGTTTTCGACGCCCGGCAATCCCTATACAAAAGGGCTGCTTCGTTCCGTGCCTGATCCCACGGCAGAGCAGGGGAAACTCTATCAGATTCCGGGACTGCCTCCGGATGTGGCGCGTCTTGGACCAGGTTGTCCTTTCGCTCCGCGTTGTGATTACGCGCAAGAGATCTGTCATCGAGAGTTCCCGCCGTTTGTTCAGCTGAATGCAGATCACTGTTCGTTATGTCACTTCGCTAAAGAGGTGTTTGCCGAGTCAGGAGGAAAAACGTCGGAGTGAGAGTCATGGGGTGCTGCCAATTCAGAACAGGAGCGCGGCGACTGTTTTAACCTGGAACCATCTAGCAGCGTAGAGGCAGTCGCTGCGCTCCTGGTCTGAACCATACGTATCCATCAAAAATGAGTACACACGAATCAATTGGGAAACCAACAGTTCCGCCTCCGGCACGGATCGATGAGGCACCGCTCATTGCAATTCGAGATCTAAAAGTGCACTTCGATCTCGGTGGTGGTGGTTTGGTCGACAAGCTTATCGGCACAAATATCGAGAAACGCGTCGTCAAAGCAGTTGATGGCGTGACGCTCGACATCTATCCACGCGAGACTCTTGGACTCGTTGGCGAATCAGGATGCGGTAAGTCAACGCTCGGACGTGCCATTCTCCACTTAATAGCGCCAACTGAGGGCGAGGTCATTTACCGAGGACAGGATCTCGCGCATCTCTCCGGCAAAAAGCTGCGCGAACAACGGAGGCATCTCCAGATCATTTTTCAGGATCCTTACGCCTCCCTGAATCCGCGGATGACTGTCGGTCAAATTGTCGGCGAACCTTTGGAAACATTCAGCCTCGCAAGGGGTAAACAAGCAGAACAGCGCGTGCAGGAGTTACTTGAAACGGTCGGGCTCAGCAAACGCTTCATCAAACGATATCCGCACGAATTCTCTGGCGGGCAACGTCAGCGAATCGGAATTGCTCGTGCTCTAGCTGTTGATCCGGATTTCATCGTTGCTGACGAACCGATTTCGGCACTCGATGTTTCGATTCAAGCCCAGATCATGAACCTCTTGGAGCGACTTCAGCGGGAGAAGCACCTCACTTATCTGTTCATCTCTCATGACCTGAGAGCAATTCGCCACGTATCAGATCGCGTGGCCGTTATGTATCTGGGCAAGCTCGTAGAACTGGCGAATGCAAAATCGATCTATGCAGAACCTTTGATGCCCTACACAAAAGCGCTTATTTCAGCTGTGCCCGTACCAGATCCCGAAGTTGAGGCAAATCGCCAGAGGATGGTGCTGGAAGGTGATGTTCCTTCGCCCATTAATCCGCCGAGTGGCTGTCGTTTTCACACTCGTTGTCCTTACATGATCGAGTCGTGCAAGGAAGTTGTCCCGCAGTTGGTCCAGATCAAACCAAATCATTTCGCCGCCTGCATTCGCATCAGTCCAGACCAGCCAAACATTGATGACGTCGCTCCCGGCGCTGCGCCAGGCCTCGAAGCAGAGCAGCACTCCTAGCGCCCGGACCAGGCGCAGCAGGCAGGCGCACGTCAAAACCGCCATCGTTTCCCGCAGGCGGGTGCTCCTGATTTCTCATGCTCCTGTCTTCTTTCTGCAGCCCTGGTCGCGTGGGTTTCGTCCCCCAAACAGCTCTAACTGCATAGAAAAACCGAACGATTCGACATTTACCACTAGGGTAGATTCCGATCGCCTTTCTCAGCTTGAGGTGAATAGCCAAGTTAGCTTGGTTAAGTAGTTGTAAGGCTTGAGTTTGAAATTTATACTGGGCACATAAACGGCGCAAACGGTTCACTTTTCCAGAGAGGTGAATCCTCAACGTCGCCCGGCGCTGACTCAAACTCTCGCCTGCACGCAGACTTGGATGGTGAAGAAATCCCCCAAATCCGGTTCCCCCGTTCGGGAACACGTAGAAGACGCCCCTGTAGGTTGGAAAGAAACCCAGGAAGTGTTGGCGGCGGGAACAGGGTTGTCTCTGTTGCTCGTTGACGGCCGACAGCCGCCGGCGATCGCTGTGTCAAATAACAATTCGATTTGTGAAGCCTTTCAATCATCGCCGGACTACGTGAAGTTTTGCGACCCGTACTGTGGTGATGCGCATCAGCGCGCTATGAGTGCCGGGACAATGGTTGAGTACAAGTGTCACGCCGGTCTGCAATGCTTCACGCAACCGGTAAAGATCGGCAGCCAGCGGAACCTCGCAGTTATTGGAGGTCGCGCTTTTGTAAAAAGCTCCGACTACCAAACTTTGGTTGAGCGTCTGCGGACAGGAGACTTGCAGGAGCTTGGCTCTCCAGAACTTTTTACGAACATCGTATTTGCCGATGCCGAACGACTACATGATTTGTCGGAACGCGTGAACAGAGCCGCAAGCAGAGTCAAAGCAGAATCATCGAATGGTTCGCAGTTGGCAGAACACGAACCGAGTGTGCCACCGGAACGACAAGCCGAATTGGAGTTGGAAGTTGCGCGATTGAAGAATGAACTCGAGTACAGATCGCGATTTGCCGATTCGCTTCAGCACTTTCTTGAACGCATAAGCTCTGACGATCCGGCTAAAACTTACGAGTCGATTCTTGCGAACTCCAAAGAGTTATTGAAATCCGAACGTGCTTCTCTCATGGTTTTCGACGAGAGCGCAAAACAATTGATTGTGAAGGCTGCGGTTGGGTTCGCTGATGATCCGGCAACAGTTGGCCCCCTCTCCATGGGCGAAAGCGTTTCGGGCGGAGTGTTGGAATCTGGCAGGGCGATGATGGTTAAGGATCTCGAAGCTGAAGGAAGAACACCGGCGGTCGCCGAACGTCTGTACAAGACAAAATCATTTATCAGTTATCCAATTGCGATCGGCAATCGCAAGATTGGCGTGCTTAATGTGACTGACAAGGCGGGCGGTGGTGCATACGACGAAGTCGATCTGAGTCTGCTTGATATCATCGGACCACAGGTTGCTCTAGCGCTGGAACGCGCGGAGTGGCAGGAGCGCGCGACGGAGTTTCAGTTGATGTCGATCACAGATCCTCTGACAAGTTTGCCTAACCGGCGATATCTGGAAGAGCGACTCACGGAGGAGATGAGTCGGTCAAAGCGCTACCAGTATCCGATGAGTTTTCTCATGATCGACATCGACGATTTCAAGTCTTATAACGACAACAACGGACATCCGGCCGGTGACCTGGCATTACAGATCACAGCGCACTGCCTCAAGGCAGCCTTGCGTTCCGCCGACGTAGCGTCTCGTTATGGCGGCGAGGAGTTCTGTATCCTCTTACCACAAACCTCCATCGACGAAGCTGGAGCGATTGCTGAGCGCATCCGGCACCGCATTGCTACAACACACTATCCCCATGGGAAGTCGCAGCCATTGGGACGCGTATCAATCAGTATCGGCGTCTCAACGTTCTCCCCGATTGTGAATACACCGGAAACGATTGTTGCGGCTGCGGACCGCGCTCTTTACGAGGCCAAAAGGCAAGGCAAAGATCGCATGGTCTTTTATCGCGACTAATAGATGAACGGATTAAGCTCGAATCAAGGGATACGTCGCGTTCTCGGGCGCGTGGCGCGTCACGAGTTTGTCGGACGATCGGCAGAGCTGGAGAGGGTCGTCGCTCAAGCTTCCGACCAATACCGCGATCGCGGACTGTTGCTGTTGATGGAACCCGCGGCGGGTGTTTCGGAGTTGTTGCGCCAAGCCTACGACGAGATCTTCGATCAGCGTTCAGTTGTTGTTCCGATCTATTTCGCGTTCACGCGGAACGAGACAACGGCGGTCAGTGCCGCGATCGAGTTTCTAAACTCTTTCCTCCAACAATACGTAGCTTATCGACGCAACGAGCCATCACTATGTCACTTGGCGCTAACCTTACAGGACCTGCTCGAGTTAGCACCACCTTCTGACTTCGACTGGATCCAGCAACTGGTGGAATCCTATGAGCGCCAGCGCTTCAGCAATGATGATAAGGCGCTGGTTCGCTTTTGTCTCGGCGCGCCCCAAAGAATTCCAAAGCAGTCTGGCCGTGCCTTCGTCATGCTCGACGGCGCGCAGCTCGCAGACCAGTTGAATGGATCCGTGATTCTGGGTACCGAGATTCTCCGGGTCTTTGGTCGCGCAAATGTCGCGTACGTTCTTGCCGGCTTGCGCCGACAGATTCTGCAGTCTGCCTACGACGCAAAACTCGATTTCGAGACAATTGATGTTCTGCGCTTGGAGCAATTGAGTGTTGCAGAAGCGCGGCTACTGGTCGAACGATTGGCGCAGCGTCAACGCCTGTCGGTGAGTGAAGAAGCAAAGGACCTCCTGGTCCAGCAGTTTGGCTGCAGCGCTTTTTTCATTACGACATTTCTGCAAGCAGCGCGAGAGAAGAACACCGCGTTAGCTTCGTATCTTGATTGTGAGCGCCTCTACGTCGACGAATTGCTTGGCGGCCGCGTTCAGAATCACTTTGCTGACCTGCTGGAAGAGATCGCCCCGACGACTGACTTAAGACTCGCGCTTGTGCGTCTGCTCTGGGAGTCAATTGCCGGCGATCAGCGAGTGGCGTCTTTCGAAGCCTGTCGCAGACGGTTGCACATCAAAGCTGACGAGATGGAAATCATCCTGCAGCAATTGCACGTTCAAGAGTTCGTAAACTGGGACGGCAGCGTCGTCGAATTCGCAAATGGACCGCAGGCGTGGAAAGACTACTTGAAGACTCGATACCGCCTGAACGTGATGAATGAGCCTCGTGCATTGGTTGTTGCAGACGCTTTGGCGGATTCATTGAAGCGCGCGCCTCACACCATGGCGCGTCATTACAAACAGGTCGGAAGATACGAGCTGCGCGATCTGTTGTCGCGGTTCGATTGCCAAAGCGTTCCAGCCGTTCTGTTCAACTACGCCGAGTTTGCCACGCGTTGGAAAGGTGCCGGCCTGGAAGAGACCATCTCAGGTATTGGTGTAGAGACCAACATGCTTTCATTGCCGCAGTCAGTGCACGTGGCAAGCGCCGCGTCGTTCGATTCTGACTTACGTCAAGTTTGTGATGAGCATCGCTGTCTTGTGGCGCACGCTTTTGAAAATGGTGTTTATGCCGATGCCCGAGAGATTGTCTGGTTGGCCGCTGAAGTGGAAGCCAAAATGGAGGCAACGGCGGAGGTCGTTGAATTGTGGTGTGATCGGTTGGACCGATTGGCGGCTGCGGCCGGTTTTCGCAGGCATCAAATATGGCTAGTCTCCAACGAGGGCTTTAACGATGATGCTGCAACGGTCCTGGGCCGCCGAGGGGTGCGTTCATCCAACCGCCAACAGCTGGACCTGTTGTTTGACCGAATCGGGCCACCAGCTTCGCCCGCGATCCATCCGGTGGAAGGCGGTGACGAGTTTCTGGTCGTGGTACCGATGGGCGAAGACAATGAGCTCCTGGCCGCGAATACCGTAGAGCAAATTGCCCGCCGTTTAAGCTTCAGACCAGAGGCCATAAACCAGATCAAGACGGCCATTGTTGAAGCTTGTATCAACGCCTCCGAACACAGTTTCAGTCCGGACCGAAAAATTTATCAGCGCTTTCGCGTCGAAAGTGATAGATTAGTCATCACCATATCGAGCCGCGGCGTCGTACCCACTAACATCGGCGGTAACGTTATAGCCAACCAGAATCACGAAGCTGACCTCGGGGAGGAGCGACGCGGGTGGGGCCTGAAGCTGATTCGATCGCTCATGGACGAAGTGGAGTTCGAGAGAGTCGATGAAGGCACGCGGTTAAGAATGACGAAGTACCTGCGCAATAGTTCGACCTGAAACCGACCCCTTGCTTTATTATTTTGCCCTCATTCGGAGCGGAGGGAGCTTTCGAATGGAAACACTGACTACCACCATCAAGTCGCATTGTGTCGGAACCACCGCTGTTGTTTACGCGAGCGACTACCTTAACAAACTGACCGGCGAAAAGATTGAGCGCGAGTGCCGACGGCAATTAGACTCCGGATGCCGCGCCCTCGTGATCGATTTTAGTGATACCGAGCTGGTAAACAGTATCGGGGTCTCCATCCTCCTTGGAATCATTGACGTGGCCCAGAAGAACGGCGCCGAAGTGGTCTTCTCCGACGTTAACAATCAGACCATAGCGCTGTTTGACATGCTCGGCTTAACCCGACTCGTAGCTCTTGCGAAAGACGAGAATGAAGCTCTTACCAATCTATCCCTTATGCGGCCCCGTCCTGTTGTTCACTAGTCTGTAGAACAAATGGACCAATCAAACCAGCAACTGATTCACACTTTTGGCGCGCTTGCAGATCTAGGACAGGAAGTCGCAAACACTGGCGACTTCCATCAGATGGTCCAAACTTCCATCCACCTGCTGCTGGGAACTTTGGCGTTGCGGCGAGGAGGTGTCGTTGAATGCGGCGCCGCAGATTCATTGAAGTGCGTTGCAGCCTGGGGGGTGGAAAGTTCAGCCCTGGAAGCTTTGAATATTTCTGAAGGCGACAAGGCCGGGCTTATTGATGCGGAACTGGGAAGTCTCTTGTTGAAGCTGGAGTCGGGACATGGTTTTGTCGGGCGGCATCGCGACACCCTCAGATCAAGTGGTATTGAACTCGTTATCCCGATGGTTGTTCGCAGTCAGCTGACGGGTTTTGTTTTGCTTGGCGAAAAAGCCAGTGGCGCAGACTTCACTGTAGAAGACTTCGAGACGATCCGTGCGATGACGCGTCATATCGGCGTCGGAATTCACACTCACCGGCTTTTAGAACAGGTGGCCCAACGCGCTGAAGAGAATAGACGCTTGTATGAGGAACTGCGCGCGATCTATCGCGACACCGTTAGAGCGTTTGCCGCAGCCATTGACATCAAGGACAAGTACACACAAGGGCACTCAGAACGCGTCGGCAGGTACAGCGAAATAATCGCGCGGGAGATGGGGTGGAGCGAAGAAGAAGTTGAAGGTATTCAAATCGCGGGCTACTTACACGATATCGGAAAGCTCGTTGTCGATCGGGACATAATCAACGCTCCATATCACATCAACGCAAAACAATCGGTTGAATTGAACCGGCACCCTTCAGCGGGTTACGAGATTCTTGCGCGGATTCATCATCCATACGCCGACATTCCGCTGATGGCGAAGTATCACCACGAGCGTTTAGACGGACGCGGATATCCGGACGGGCTGGTGGATGAACAGATTCCGCTTGGCGCCAAGATAGTGTCGGTAGCAGATGCCTTCGATGCGATGACAACAGATCGTCCGTATCGACGGCGACGATCCTTCGAAGATGTCGTCAACGATCTGCGACAAAACACCGGCAAGCAGTTTGATTGGGCAGTAGTGGCGGCCTTCGCTCGGGCAATACTGAAAGAAGTTACCGGTGAGACCAGGGAACGCCGGATTGTAAAGATGTTAGGGAAGGGATATCTCGAGGGGGAACAAGTGCCAACGTTGCTGACCGACTTGATCACCGATCTCGAACGAGCGAAGAAACCCGCCACGGTAGGACAATCTTAAACAGGGCGAAAAACAGGAGCAGGTGGAATCGCAATCGTTTCCCTCCTGCTCCTGCGCGCTGCCCCTGCTACTGTTTTTCCTGCTCCGGTTACTTCGGCTGGATGCGCAGAACGAAATTGCAGATGCCAATCTTTTGATCCGGCGCGATTTCGGTCGCTTCTTCCCGAGTCAACTCACGACCACCAACCAGAGTTGGATTACGACCCTTGGGCACCAGCCAAAAGCGCCCTTCGTTATCCCGAGAGAGCAGCGCATGGACGCGGCTGACTTCGGGATCACCTTTGATCGGTAAATCCACCGACACGCTTCTTGACCCGCGACCGATAGAAATCTCCGACTTCATCACCGGCACCACAGCTTCACGCACTCCATCGCGCCAAACCTCAATCGCGTAAAGCGGTGACGCTTTTGGCCTGACAACGGTCTGCTCGCTCTCGCCACTTTCAACTGTCTCGCGAATTGTATCGTTCGCGTTGAACGAAGAAGAGTGCGATGCATCCACCCGCGGCGTAACCATTGTGTGGCCACTCTCCGTTTCGTCCCAAACGGGCTGGACACGAAACTGTCCCTTTTCCAGTGTGCCGTCGACGCGCAACTCGACAGCGAAAGATTTAACAGCCAGTTGTGTCGAGCCACTCAGTTCGCGCGCGCGCTCGGAGAGTACATGAAATAGACCCTGTTCCAGTCCACGCCGCTTGTCACCTTGCCAGTCTTTATCATCTTCACTGCTGAGATACACAATGTACTCGCGTGGGATGTATGTTGGACCACCCGGTGGCGTGAACATTTCACGTTGCATTGCTGCTTCGACTTCGCGCGCGATCTTCACGAGAAACTCCTCCCAGACGCGTCGCGGTTTGGCATGCTCGTCTGCCGCTTCCAGCAGATCCTCGCCGGTCTCGCCATCAATCCATTTTCTTATCGACTCGATGAGACCCAAAACTCACTCTCCTATTCGAACATCACGAATAACAGCGGTGCCGCAATCAATCGAACCGAATGTAGCGCTTGTTCAACCATCCGTGGTCCGACGAATACGGGTCTTGTTTCGGTCGCCCGTGCTCGATGACCTGCACTTCATACCAATTACTATACTCACTAATTACTTTTACCTTCGAATCACGCTCAGCTAAACCGATTTCAGGCTTCGCAGTACTCGCGTCTGGTCGCAGTTTTACGTCTGTCGTGGTGAATCCTTCACGGCCTACGGTGAGCGTCTGGCCGATCTGTGGAATGGTAGATAAGGGATTCCAACGCGAGGTAACGTATTTGTGTGTTGCCAGCAGCATTCCTGAGAAAGCCAAGATCAAACCAACCGCCACGAAAGCCCGTTTGCCGCGACTGGCCGGCAATATCGACTCAACCTGTTCTTCTTTTTTCTTTGGCCGCAGTCTTGGCAAAAGCGTGATACGCCGCCGGAGTCGTTGACGTTCTTCGGCGGTAATAGGCACCACAATGCGCGGTCTTGGACCCGACTGAGAATCCATTACCGACGTGGGGTTGACCTCGGAAGCAAACTGAGCCCGCGGCGGCGCCGTCTGCGTGAGCACTTCCTGGGACACGATTAGATCCTCGCTCGGTTTCCTTCTCGCTTCGAGCGCGTCGGCAAGCGCCGGAAGCGGGATCGTCTGCGGCAGGCTCGCCTCGTAGAGATCATCCCAAAACTGTTCGACAGTTTGATACCGAAGGTCTGGTCGATCTTGTGTTGCTTTCTTCAACACGCGCAGTAAAGGTTCAGCCCAGGGTTTGTCGGCGATGAATGGCGGCCACTCACCAATCGTATGGTGGGCAAAGCGTCTCGGCGACTCGCCTGCGAGCAGTGTGTAGGTGGTCTTAGCCAGCGAATAGATGTCCGCGGCAGGAGTCAGGTGGTCGCGAGATGAGGCGAGTGCGGCGATATCGAGCTGACCGGTTTGAACAAGCGGATTGTGCTCAGGAGCCGAATATATATTTGTGCCGACGCGAGTAATGGCGCCGTCATGCGCGTCTAGCCTGGCAACACCAAAGTCAGCAATTTTAACGACCTCTCGGTTTGCAGTAAGGAGTAAGTTCTGTGGCTTGATGTCGCGATGAATGACGCCGCAAGCATGGGCGTGCGCGAGGCCAGAACAAACCTGCTCGAGATAATGCATCGCCCGTTCTATCGTAAGCGGCCGGTTCCGCGTCAGCGCGGCCATGTCGCCACCGGGGAGATACTCCAGAACGATGTAGTGAAACATCGTACCGACTAGATCGATTGCGGTTCCGTGTCCGAGCCGATTGATTACATGCGGGTGCCGGACTCGATCTAGTGCCACCGCTTCATTTTGGAAGTTTGAAACCAGCGTGCGTTCAAGATCCTGATCGGGTTCGTCCTGCAGGTGGAGGTTCAGAGCTTTAATGACGACGGTACGGGGCGATCCGTGTGTCGCAGCAGTGTCATTCGCGACGTATATCTCAGCATAACTACCACGACCGAGACACTCCAGGATGTCATACCGGCCGTCGAGTCTGCTTTGTTGGAGTTTCAGTTCCGACATTCTTCAATCCTTGACGTGCATCAGTCCGTTTAGATGCAAATCAAGCCAAACGGGGATGATTAAGGGGGTGTGGGAGCGGCGGGCGCCTTCATCGCTTCGTCAAAATGCACTAGCGCTTTTTCGCGATCTTTCTGTGTTTTGAAGCTCGCGGCCGCGAAACCTAGTGCAGCCTCCTTTTTTATCGTCTCCGCAGCGGGATCTGGGCCGGCTCTTGTAATCGCCGCGTCAAACGCGCGCATTGCCTCGTCGGCATTGCCGGTCAACAAACTTGCCCGCCCATACAAATACAGAAACGCTGCGTTGGGAGAATCCAGGGCACTCTGAACTCCGGCGCTAACAAGCTCTTTCGGTATCTCAGTATTGATCCAGTTTCGCGGGTCCCGATCGACCTCTCGCCTCGCTCTCTCAAACTTCAACAACGGATCCTCCGGAACAGGTGTCGGCGACGCCACTGTCGCGGGATCCGTGTTTGTTGCACCAGCAAGCCCGGGAAGGAACCGAACTCGATCTCGATAACGTGCGCCTGCGTAGAATGCTGCGCCGATAAGAGCGAGCACAAAAAGGAAACCAAAGAACCGGGCGGCGCCGCTGCGCTTCGTTGGGCTGTCTTCAATCACCACCGGTCGGTTCTCTGGCACTGCCTGCGTCGATTGATTTGGCGCTGGGAAGGCGATGCGTGAAGGCGCGACAAGTCCGCTGGCTTGAGCCGTCGCGACGTCGCTTTGTTCGATCGGTTGCTTATAATCCGGAGCAATAGTCGGCTCGAGCTCTTCCGTCCGGTCCTCGGTGGCAATCCGCTTTCCGGCACGAACAACTACTACGGTCAGATTGTCTTCGGCGCCACGTTCGTAACAGCGTCGCTTTAATTCAACACATGTGGATTCAAGATCGTCATTGAGAATTAGAAGCTGTCGGAGCTCGTTGTCGGACACGTGACGAGTGATGCCATCTGTGCATAGAAGGAACTCCGTGCCTTCCTCGACTTCCATAGTTTTCATGTCGACTTCGACACTGTCTTCAGCACCGAGCGCACGACTGATCACGTTTTTACTTGGATGGTTGGCTGCCTGCTCCGCTGTCATTCGACCGGCGCGAACTTCTTCTTCGACAACAGAGTGATCTTCTGTTTCGCGATGGAGCTTGCCATCAGGAGTCAACCGGTACAGGCGCGAGTCTCCGACGTGACCAAACGTCGCGACATTACCGTTCAGATGAAGTGCGACGATGGTCGTTGCCATCATCGAAAACTTTGCGTGTTCCTGGGCCATCTGATGGATAGACGCGTTGGCCCGTTGGATCGCGAGCTCCATCAAGTCTTCGATATCGGCGCCATTAGTTTGATGACGAAAGGCTTCGTCGAGAACCTCGATCGCGGTCTGCGACGCCACTTCGCCGGCTTCAGCACCACCGACGCCATCAGCCACCGCAAAGATAAAACGCTCTGCGTCAGCGAGATATGAATCTTCGTTGAGGGGTCGGCGCTCATTAAGTCCGCGATCGCTGAGCGCTGAAGATTGGACCTTGAAGGCTTTTGAGTCTTTACTCATTCGACTGCCTCCAGCTTAAGAGGAGAAACAGGTTTCTCGGGCGGGCGTTCCGCTATGACTCGATCGCGCGCGTTGCGATTTGAGAAAGCCATCAGCATTCCCAGCATCGCAAAGCTCGTTACCAAGCTGAATCCGCCGTGGCTGACAAACGGCAACGTAATACCCGTCATCGGCAGCGCACGCAGAATACCACCCACGTTTACCAAGGCCTGAAAACCGACAAAGGCCGTTAGACCAGCTGCACAGAGCTTTGTAAACATATCACGCGCTTCGAGTGAAGTGCGAACACCTGCAATCACAAAAATGATCACTGAGATCATTATTATTGCGCCACCGGCCAGTCCCGTCTCTTCGGCTATCGCCGCATAAACATAATCCGAGTCGGCAATAGGAATAACCTCAGGATAGCCCAGGCCAAAGCCGCGGCCGGTGGTCCTACCTGACGAGATACCAAACACGGCCTGGGCGGGCTGGAAGGCGAGCTTGTCGAACCATATATCAACGTTCACAGATTTCTGCATCGCCGGCGACAACTCAGCGAGTTCCTTCAGTCTGGGGTTTTCATTCAGAGCCTCTTCGTAGTCCTTTTTCCACCAGGAAACTTCCGGCGACGGCGGATCAAACCCGTCCAGCCACAGATGAAATCGTTGCTGGATCCGAGACGGAAGAGCAGCGCCGATCGGTCGGGCGATTGTCGGTAAAAGTGGTACTTGTTCCTGAATATCGCGCGGCAATGCGCCGACTACCAGGATACTGATCACCAGCAAGACGGATCCGACGAATAGAAGCAACTGAGGCCAGCGACGAACAGCGACAAGATACAGCGTCGTGTACGCACCGCTAAAGATCAGCATCTGGCCGAAATCCTTCAACGCAAAGAACGGAACGAAAGGCAATGCCGCCATCACCAGCAGTGGCACGATGTCGCGTGCTCTCGGAATGCCCCAGTACGTCTCCGCGAGGTCTTTGTAACGGGCCGTCAGTATTCCAGCGAAGCCCACGAGGAAGGGAATTTTCGACGGCTCCCAGGGCGTCATGTTACCTAGCGCCTTGCCTGCACTCGATGTAACGACGGCGATCGAGAGAGGTACCAATGTGAGCAAGACGATGATGAAACTGTTTCGTTGCAGCCAAAGTAGAAACCCATCGCGCGAGCAGAATGAATAGGCGAGCACAAAGGCAAAGAAGGAGATCATCGGGATCCAGGTATAGCCGGCAGTCAGCGCATTCCATAGCGAGTAGTTGGATTCCTTGCGCGGGAGTTTATCGATATCGACCGGTTGTGCTGGCGTTGGCGGCAAGCCCATCATCTGTTTCTTAAGTGGCTCATAGTTCTCCATGATGTAGCGCACGCGCAACGCGTCCATTTTCTCTTCGCGTGCGGCCGACTTGTTGCGCGCGTTGTATTCAGGATCGCTGTAGAGGCGGTACTGGATGAGCATGCCGAACGCAAACAGTAAGATGGCAGTAGTAAACAGAATCCAATTACCGGCGAATTTCATCCGACGTGAAAGCCACAGTACGAGAAAAATGAGCGGTATGAACATCAACAGATCACGGACGCCGCCGATCATGGATGTTTCATATCCACGTAACACACCTGCGCGATGGATCGCGATGTAACCGGCGACCTCCAGGGCCAGTATGATCAGGATAATCAGCAGATGTGACGATGCCCGGTTCTTCATCTTTGTGTTGGACGTGGGGCCGGTCTGGTCGGAACAGCTATCGCCGGCTGCGGTGCGACTCGCGGTATGTTGAAGTAGCCAAGGTCGCGCGCCTTCATCACGAGGGCCGCTGCGATAGGCGCTGCTGATCTTGATCCGTAACCACCACCTTCTACAATGACCGCGATAGCCAACTGCGGTCGTTCAAGTGGTGCGATGCAAAGGAACCAACCGTCGATTCGCGGATGTTCCTCGTCCATGACAATCTCGTCGTACTCACGAATGATGTTGCCGCGGTTATCCTTTTCAACTCGATGTCGTCTGACGGGCTCGCCCGTTTTTGGGTCATAGACCGGGACAATCTTCTGGGCAGTACCGGTCTTACCTCCAGTGTTGATGCCCGCCGCTTTCACTGGACCAAACACGCCTCGAGCAGTTCCACTTGGTCCGCCGGTAACGAGCCCCATGATTGCACGCATAGTTGCTGCAGCCTGCGGCGTAACGACTTGCTTGAATAACTGCGGAGTAACATCGAACTCAATCTTAGGTTTCATCAAACGTCCGTCGGTGTTGCCGATGGTCGCGGCAGCGAGCGCCATTTGAAAGGGCGTCATCTGGCCAGCATAACCCTGGCCGTAACCCATCAGGGCAAGGTCGTAACGCGTCACCTGTTTTCCCGTCACGATAGTCGCTTCGCGCGGGGCCAGAGCACGCCGCACCGCGTCGTTACTGCCGTTCCAGATTTCATTCTGCTTTCGCCCTCGCAATGCTTCGGCCGGGGTGTCGTAGGCGCCGATTCCCAGGAGTTGGGCCGCTTTTTTTAATCTTTCTGGACCAAGCTTCACTCCCATCTGCGCGAAATACTGATTGCATGAAACCTCATAGGCTGTGTCGATGCCGATCCGTCCGTGTACTTCGCCTGGCCCACCATCGTCAAAAATTACGTTCGCGCCCTGAGCTGCGTAATAACCTGAACCGCTGCATGTGAATTCTGTATCTTGTTCGCCAGCCAGAAACGCCGCTGTCATGGTAACGGTCTTAAAAGTCGAGCCGGGAATGTAGTAGGCGCCGAGCGCACGGCTGACCAGCGGCCTATCGCGCTCGTTAGCCTCGAGACGAATCCATGTGGCTTCGTCCTCAACTTCTTTAAGGCTGTATGAAGGTTCACTGTACAAGGCCAGCACTTCGCCATTCTGCGGGTTCACTATGACGATAGCGCCATGCTTTCCCTTCATCAGATCGACTGCGGTTTGCTGGAGATATCGATCGATCGTGAGACGCACGTCCTGGTTTCCCTTGAACTGGATCGTTTGACCGCGAACTACATCCAACGCTTCGGGAAGTGCACCGCTTTGTACTCCAAACAGCGCGCGCTCGAGTCCCGGGTCGCCGCGATCGGAACCGAAGATGTGAGCAAAGGCTTTGTCCATCGGATACTCACGATGGATTTCACCGCTCGCATCGCGCTTGTAGTACGCCAGTGGTTGATCGAGACGTCCGCTGCGGTCAAGTATCCAGCCGCGCAGAGTGGATTCTGACAATCTGCGCCCGCGAAGATCTTTGTAACTGAGTTGCTGAAATTTTTCGTTTTGCTGCGCTGCGTATCGTGCCCAGTAGATATGAAAGCCGAATACGCCAAGTGATAGCAGTACGAACAGCCAGCGCAACGCACGCAGCCCACGGTTCGTGGACGTCGAGCCCATGCGCTTCCGAACTTCTTTGGGCAGTTCGTCCAAACCCGCACTAACCACCGCCGGTCTTTTACGGTTGCGTATGAGGCCTATGAGTAACAGCAGGACCACCAGACCGAATCCACCCACGTAAATCAGCGTAAACAGCGCCGGCATCTTTTCAGGCACGTGGGGAGTTGGCGTGGGGCTCGGTGTTTGGAAGAGAAATAGAATTGAGAGAAGCAGGATCATCAGTCTGCTGTTGATGTCAGATATGGTTTCGATTGCTAGGCCAGATCTGACACTATTCGCTCCTTCGCAGTCTTACCTCGATATCGCCAAAACCAATTACATCGCCATCTTCGACCGGGCGAGATTCGCCGTAGGCAATGCGCCTTCCGTTGAGATAGGTTCCATTGGTCGATCCGGTGTCTGCAACAAGAATCGTGCCTTCGGAGGTCATTAGCAATGCTGCGTGGATCTTCGAAACGCTCGCATCATTTAAGGTCAGTTCATTATCGGAGGCGCGTCCGACATTAAGTCGCCGCCCTCCTGGTTTAAAGATGAGCGGCATCTCTCGCGAACTGTCGCGAAAGTTTATTCGCGCCATCACTTCGATGTCGGGCATCGGTGGCGACGCGTAAGGAGGGGTTATGGTCCCGGCAGCACGAGCCCGCTTCTCCAAATCTTCCTGCCGCAACTGTTCTTCAAACTCACCAAAGTTTGGATCGACAGAAATTCCGCTCGTGAAAATATCGACTTCGGCGTCGACGGTAACTGGCGCCAGCGTGCGATAGCGGTGGTCATTAATATGATCGATTGCAGCTGCGAGGATCTCGTTCTTTAGATCGTTGAGTATCTCGGGAGGAGCTTCGGAGTGTGTGCCCCATTCAACTTTAAGCACCAAATGATGTGGTGCGATTTTGCCTTTGCCCTCATCACGCACGCGCTCATCGATCAGGTGCTTCATTCGTTCGACGAGTTTTGAAGTGGTGAGTCCGCTCTTTGGTTCAATCGTGCGACCGAACTTACGGTCTACGACGTCGCCCATGCTTTCGAGGACGCGTCGCAGCAAACGTTCGGGAAGCGCTTCCGCTCGTCGCTCTTTTTCCGGCGGTGTCTGGTTTAGACGTTTTGAATCGCCAGCATCAGCCATAAAGCCCAATACGAGTTTCCGTTCTGAGAGTTCGCGCTCCCCGAACTATGCTAAAAACGCAGTCGTTCCGTGGACTGCGTGCAAGAAGGGTAAAATTGCTGGGTCCCGGCTATTCTAGCGTAAACTGCGAGGAACGCGGAACAAGCATTAAAGACCGGGAATACATTGCGACTACGCGCTTTTTTTAAAACAAATTTGCGCGAACACTCTTTTCTACTCCAAGCATGTTTATCATGCCTTCGCAATCCGGACCTTATCTAAACCCCAACGCCCATCTTCTTCGCTCATTGTCGTAACGCGTAGACCATGAAAGTTGATGTGTGTGTAAATGGAAAAGAGAAAGCTACAAACCATCGAACAGTATATCTTTGATCTCTTCCGCGAGAGAGGTTCATCTCGTCTTCTGGCGAAAGAGGTTTTTGACAGCACAGGCGAGTTCAGTAACGCTGACCTTGTCCGGGCCTTTGAGGACCTGGAAAAGAAGTGGCGACTCCTCGCTCGCTATACCAAAGACGGAAGCGACTGGGTAACGCTAACGCCGGACGGCGCCGACTACGCCGGTATTCCGGCAGCGTCAGGCTCTGAAGTCGCGTTTCTACATCCACCCAGGAGCATCATCTGATCGCGATGTTCGATAGACTTTAGGTTGTCCTCGAAGGGCTTTGCACAAAAAGTCCGGAATCCCAACGACGCAGTCGGTGGATGGTTAATATTCAACCTACTGAGATCATCTCCCTTGTTAGGGAATACCACCGACGCAGTCGGTGGATTGTTCACACATTGCCTAATCGGTCGATCGCGGTCGCTTGCAAAACTTAAACTTCTTGAAAGCATTAGCGTGTTGGCGGCGGTGTGGTATGAGCAATCCACCGACTGCGTCGGTGGTATTCCCTAACAAGGGGGATGATCTCAGTAGGTTGAGTATTAACCATCCACCG
>DATIBJ010000095.1:0-52877 GCA_035457565.1 Pyrinomonadaceae bacterium
GCTAATGCTTTCAAGAAGTTTAAGTTTTGCAAGCGACCGCGATCAACCGATTAGGCAATGGGTGAACAATCCACCGACTCCCAGTCGGTGGGATTTGTTCCCAGAGAACGACCTTGAGTTTGTAGGCTAAGTATGAAGCATCCACCGACTGCGTCGGTGGGATTCCGGACTTTTTGTGCAAAGCCCTTCAACGTACAGAATATCAGTGCTCAAGCATCACTGAAATTATGGGTTTTGTGTCCGATGAGCGATTGTTTCAACGGGATACCCGGCGTTGATCCACGCACTGGTGCCACCTGTTACATTGAGCAGGTTCTTAAAGCCGTGCTTCTGCAACAAACTCGTCGCAGCACTGGATCTGTATCCACCGGCGCAGATCACGGCCGTCGGTTTTTCTTTGTCGAGATCTAATCCTGAGACATTCCGTTCGAGCGTAGCCAACGGCTCGGTGACGGCGCGAGGAACATGACCGCTTTCGTACTCGGCGGGGCGACGCACATCTAGTATCTGCAGATCGGTATTCTCTGCCTGTCGCTTCAGATCGTGAACAGTCACCTGTGGAACAGTCTCCAATGCATGACCTGCGTATCGCCAGCTGTCGATGCCGCCTTTCAGATATCCGATCACATTCTCAATTCCCACACGCGCCAACCGCATTACTGCTTCGTCAACCTGCGCGTTAGTTGCTGCAACGATGACGATCTCGGAATTGATTGGAATCAGGCTTCCCGCCCACATGGCAAATTGCCCACCCAACCCAATGTTTAATGAGCCGGGTAAATGACCGCCACCAAACTCGTCGGCAGATCTGACGTCGAGCAACACCACGTGATCACTCAGCTTGGCAATTTCAGCCGGTAACAATGCCTTCGGCTCTGTGAGTTCTGACAGACCACGCGCGCCAGCGCGATTAATCTCTGCATCTTTCGGAAAATACGCAGGCGCCTCGGGAAGATCAGCCGTCATCATCTCAACGAATTGCTCGCGCTTCATCGGATTCAATGCGTAATTGAATTTCCGCTGCTCGCCGATCGTCGACGATGTTTCCTTCGACATGTTCTTCCCACACATCGAACCAGCGCCGTGCGCTGGATAGACTTCAGTTTCGTCAGGCAGCGTCAGCACTTTATTGTGCAAACTGTCGTACATCATCGCTGCCATCATTTGGGGGGTATATCCTTTGCCGCCGGCGAGATCTGGCCGACCTACGTCGCCGATGAACAACGTGTCGCCAGTTAATAGTTTCTGTGGACTATCGAGTGCTTTGGTGTCGCGCACGAGTATGCAAATACCTTCTGGGGTGTGACCTGGCGTTTCGATGAATCGCAGGACCACACTTCCGATGGTCAATTCATCACCGTCTGCGACGCTCCGATGTGGAAACTCGACGCCGGCTTGTCTGCCAAAAACGATCTCGGCTCCTGTGCGAGTGGCCAGTTCGCGATGACCACTCACGAAGTCGGCATGAAGATGCGTTTCAATAATGTATTTGATCCTGAGGTTTTGCGCGGCAGCTTCAGCGATGTATTCATCAACGTCGCGCTGTGGATCGACTACGACGGCTTCGCCGTTCGATCCGATTAGATACGACGCATGTGCAAGACAGGCGAGATAGAATTGTTTGAAGTACATTTGCGAGTTGCCTTTATTCGACGATTCAAAACGACATCATTGGTCAATTATCATTCGGGAATTCTCAATTGTCATTTGGACCATGCGCCCACATGTGTCTTAACCTCAACTACGAACTCTTCAAATGACGATTAATAACTGTCAAATGATAACTGACCAATGATTTCCTTTTATTCCCCGTCAATTTCATCCGGCAAATTATAGTATTCCCTCGCTGGTTTCAAAGGCCGCAGCATCCAGTACGGGCGGCGCGTTCGATCCGGTGAGTGGGTGTCCGCCGGTCGCGTCATCGCCAGCCACTTCAAGTAAACCTCTCTCGACTTCGCCGTGTCGACAGATATGTCTCCCGGTTTGTCGTCTGGTTCGGCCGCGCGCACTCTCACCGCCTGATGCCAGCAATGCATGCCAGAGATCGGATCAGGATGAACGGGAAACGTCATGTTCTGATGAACACCAGCGTCTTTCCACCAGATACGCAACGTGTCGGGGTCTGCCGACTCGTACGGAGTAATGCCCTTCTCACGCTTAAGCGCCCAGTTCGTTCCGTTATGGTCCAACTTGACAGTGGCCATTAGTTGGCGTTGCCCGTCATCGTCGCGGAGCTTCCAACGGCCCATGTGATGACTACAAGCGACGATGCCGGGTTTGATTCCTTCAGTGACCCATGCCGGCACAACGAAGTAGCCTATCTCAGTTTCAACGCGAACGAGCTGGCCTGTCTTTACGCCTAAGGTTGTTGCGTGGGAAGGATGAATCCAGAGTGGATTTGTATGAGCGATCTCATCCAGCCATTTTGAGTTGGCGCTGCGCGTGTGAATCTGTACTGGCAAACGAAACGTTGAGATCAGAATCGTTTGATCCTTCTCCAGGTTCTCCGGATGAACGTGACTGGGAAAGTAAGTCGGAATTGAAAACTCGGGCCAGCCCCAATCGGCCAATGTTCGCGAAAAGAATTCCAGGCGGCCGCTCGGTGTTGGAAAGCCTCGCTTTACGTTGCCGTTGACTCTTACGCCGGCGAACCGGCGACCCTCGGCATCACCATCGGGAACGGGCATAGGAACAATGTTTGGACCAGTTGGCTTAGGTGCGCGCGAAAAGACTCTGCCCCAGTAATCTTCCCGCGTGTCGAGCAACTCATCGACACCCACGGTTTGATCGAAAACGCGTCCGATGTTTCGCTTTACTTCGAACGCGCCGTAGCGTCGCATGAACTCGAGCGGTGTCAGATCCTCTTCAGCTGCTTTCTCTGGCAGTCCGGGAACAGAGTTATCGAAAATCCATTCGTAATACTCGTCTATGCCCAGGCGCGTTGCCGGGAGTCGCTTTGATTCAGCGTATTGTCTGATCCCCAGCTTCCCATTTGGATCGATACGCCAGGTCAGCTCCAACCAAAACTCGTTCTCTTCCCAAACTTCGCCCGGGTTTACTTCACGTGTGTCGTAAATGTCTTCGCCCGCGCGTTGGCGCACTGCCTTAATGACCGGCTGCCGAAACCCGAGCCATTGCGAGTCGTGCGTTTCGTAGGAATGTAGATCGTGACGTTCCGAACCGACCCCCATCGGCAAAATGTAGTCAGCATAGAAGGCTGTTTCGTTCCAGGTGGGAGTCAGCGCCACATAACATCCGATGAGATTCGGATCCGTCAGCATCTCGATCCATGAAAAGCCATCAGGGTTGGTCCATACCGGGTTATAGACGCGCGTGAAGTAAACATCCACCTTCGCACGTCCATCCTTCAACAGGTGTGGCAGTAGAAACGACATCTCGTTCATCGAGAGCGGATACTCACGCGGCCACGTCGTTTCATTCCACATCTCAGGATGCGGCGGCATATAGATCGGCCGCGGTACAAATTTGTTCCATGCGTTAGGATATACGCCGCCTTCAGTGGCAATCGCGCCGAGCAATGCGTTGATCATGAATAAGCAGCGAGCGACGGACCATCCACCACTAACACCCGACGCTGCGCTGCGCCAGTTGTGACTGGAGAAGCGCGTGCCGGCGGTCGCAACAAGCTTCGCAATCTCTTCGATTACTCTTGCATCAACATCTGATTCCACCGCGGCAAATTCAAACGTGTATTGACTGTAGAGATCCTTGAGCGCATTTTCGAACGCGCGGAAATCTTTCCCTTTTGAGCCCTCCGCCAGCTCCATGTACTCGCGCCAGTTCCACCACGTCTCCACAAATTCGCGGTTGTAGAGGTTGTTTTGAATGATGTAGTTGGCGATTGCCAGCAGGATGGCAGGCTCGGAACCCGGATAAGGCGACACCCAGTAATCGGCATGCGTGGCCGTGTGTGACAAGCGCGTGTCGAAGACGATCAACTTTGCGCCGTTTGTCTTGCCGTCGATAATGCGTTGAGCGTGCGGATTAAAATAATGCCCTGATTCAAGGTGAGCGCTGATCAGCAGGATGACTTTTGCATTCGCATGATCTGGACTCGGCCGATCAAGTCCCATCCAAAGTTGATAACCCTCGCGGCTGCCTGATGAGCAGATGTTGGTGTGCGAGTTATGTCCGTCGACGCCCCACGCTGCAAGAATGCGTTCAGTGAATCCATCTTCGCCGGGCCGGCCAACGTGATACATGATCTCGTGGCGTCGGTCCTCCTCGATCGCGCGTCTGATACGAGCGGCAATTTCGTCCAACGCGCTATCCCAGGTTACGCGTTCCCATTTTCCTTCGCCGCGTTTTCCAGTGCGCTTCAGCGGGTACAGAATCCGGTCGGGATCATTTACCTGATTGAGAGTCGCAGGTCCTTTGGCGCAATTGCGACCACGAGAGCCCGGGTGTTCGGGGTTGCCTTCAAACTTTTGAACCTCGCCGGTGACTTTGTCGATGTAGGCAAGAAGTCCGCACGCTGATTCGCAGTTGAAGCACGTGGTTGGTACGAGTGAATAATGGCGCTCGACGCGTTTGGGCCACGCGCGTGAATCGAGCTCGGTCCAATCATCCCAGCGCTCTTTGGGTGGAAACGCAGCGAGATGACTGCGCGATGGGCCAGGATAGAAAGTTTCGTTCGACTTGGTTTTGTTGGTGCTCATTCTTCCCGTTAAGCGTTCGGTAACATCAAAATGAGACAGGCTTCGCACCCACCCGCTACCGCGAGGTGGTACTGACTGTTCCCCACAATATTGAGTGCCATGCGGACGTGCCAGGTGACTGCGCTAACTTATTCAAACAAACTGTTCACTGCCATGGTCCAACCCGGAACAGCCGGTTCTGCTTCGGCAACATCGCCAGCAAGATAGACCTTTGCTTCATGTGGTCGATCGGCGCGAAAGACCCGCACGGCGTTTTCACGCAGCACATCGACATCCCACACCACGAGAGTTCCTGCCGCAAAGTAATCGGCACGTTTTGCGGCCATTTGAACTTCTGCCGCTGGTCCATAGTCGTCTTCGCTTCGCACTTCAACAGCGAAGATTGGCGCGCCTTCGAGAAACTTCCCGCCGCGCAACTCACCTTTAAAGAAAGCTGTGTCAGGGCTGAAAGAACGTCTGTGAGGAAGATTGACTATGAAGCCAACGTTATCGGGAAATGCGTAACCGCCTCCCACGCGTCGTTCATAGTCGCGCAAGCTGATGAAGATTTCACCCGCAGCTCGACCGGGGACACCTCCAGTGGGTGACATGAGGACCATCTCTCCATTTACGATTTCTGCTTTGCCGTTTTCAGGGACGTGGTAAAGGTCGTCCACTGTGGCCTGGGTTTTCGTACTCATCGGATTGTTAGGCAAATTTTACTCCCACCCACTCAATGGTGCCAGCGGATGACGACTCGAGTTTCTCCCCAACCGTACCTGCTCATTTTGTCCGCACTTCCAACGATTCAACCAGTTGTTCCAACAACCGCAGATCGGGTTTAAATTGATTCGACGGCAACGCTTCAAGCTTTGCGACGATCGGCCCCACGTATCGCTGATACTCGGCTGACTTATGCGATAGACGGTAGTTCTCTTCGTTCCATGCTTTCACTGCCGGCTCATCGCCCTTGGGCAAGAACGGTGCGGCTACGGAGAACTCCGCGTAGACATACGACTGTCCGTCATTTGTTATTCCTTGAAACGCGTATTCGAGTCCACCGTTCGTAACCTGATTCGTTTCGCTGACGTCCTGCTGAGTAAGAAACAGAACCCCTTCGCCATTTTTGAACTTCACGTAGTGCGGACGGGCTACGAAAGCCTGGCACGATTCCCACAGCGGTAGAAACGGCATGGTCCCACCACAACCGTTTTTACCTCGTTGCTTTGCAAGAAAACTGCGCAAGTTCGCGTTCTTAAGCCTGGTCTTCAATAACGACGTCAGCAGATTTACTTCAGTGTCGAGATAGGTGGTCCAGTCTTCCGTCTTCGACGGTTGGACCAGGCTCTTTTCATATTCCTTCGTCGCGATACTCAGAGCGTCTCGAAATTTGGCAACCGAGAAGACTCGGATGTGCGGATCGTTCTCCGGTAAAGACCGCGGGCGACCAAGTCCGACTAAAGTGAAGCCAGCATGTTCCGGCCAGATGTCGCTCGGTTTCCCCGTCGTCGAGGCAGGAATTGTTTGGGGAGTGACTGTTTGCGCGAGCGACTGATCGAAAGTGAAGGTAATGCCCTGATAAGTTGCGGACTGTCCCACGGCGACCAAGATATTGTTTGGACGTGTGTCGCCAGATTTTGTGCGTTGACCAGCTGGCGTTAGCGCGACGCTACTCGCGAGAATAGCTGTAATAAACAGTGATGTAACTCTTGATTTCATCTTGATTATAGCGAGCCGCCGCATCATTCAACGTAGTGGCAACGCAGTCAGTACCACCTCGCGGTAGCGGGTGGGTGCGCAGCTAATTCGTCCCCCCAACTGATCGACGCGCACTATCGATGACGACCTAGCTTCGCACCCACCCGCCACCGCGAGGTGGTACTGACTGCGTTGCCACTGCATTCAAGCCAATGGCACCGATTGCCCTGCTTGCACGTAAGCGTTTTCATATAGCATCAATCCAATTAGCGCTAGTGGTGCTCCGGCAACGCCGACGGTGTAACCGACTACACCGAAGATAGCGAGCCATGGCAACAGCCCACCAAGAATTGATAACCCGGTTCCGAACCAGAAATCATTCCGAAACCGACCGCGTACCATTTCCCAGATTCCAAGACGCGCGTGGGCAGTCGGATGCGTCAGCGACACTTCACCCCAAACCATCAACACGTGAAGCAGACTGGATATCGCCAACGTCCAACTGAGGCAAGAAATTTTCAAACGTGGAAGATCGAGGTAGGCCCGTTCATCGGAGGGCATCCCCTGCAAGGCGACAATGGCCATCAGTAGTACTGACGATCCGAGTAATAGCGTCTGCACCAACAGATGCGGCGGCAGCAGTGGGCTTTGCCACATGTCGCGCGCCTTCGCTTGTGCAAACAGGTATGCGGTGTACACAGCGGTCAGCATCGACAATGGAATACCTGCGACCATCAGCCACCACTGAATGCTAATTGATCCAGCCCAACTCGCAACGAAGTGGAGCGCCAGAACGAGCGTGTAACCTGCGATGATGAACGCGCCTTTGACCAGCCAACTGCGCCACTGCGGTCGAGTGAAAATCAAATGAAAGCGTTCCGGATGCTCGAGGTCCCAGATCAACAGACCACCTGTAATCGCGAGGAACGCACCGGAGACCACGGGCGTCGCCCACAACCAGATTGGATCAGTCGGACTTATGTAACTCAGGAGCACCAGCAACGCTGCAACCAGATAGACACCGGAAGCGATTCCCTTGGTCCATGTGTAAAGACTGACGCGCCAGTCCCACGGAATCGTGTGCGCAACGTCGTAAGAAAGAAGTGCAGCCGCTGAAGAGTTGTTGAAATTCGGACTGCCTGAAACGACGTGCCCGCTTGATTCAAACTGTTCACTCCACATGAACAAACCGCCGTCAGGTCGACGCGCCGCCAATGGATCGAGAGTGGCCTGGTGCGCGCCTTTATAGAAGAGCTTCGGTAAGGTTTCCTTTTCCGGTCGCCGCACAACAACAGGTTCGCGATTCACAATCTGTGCGACGTATGAATGCTCGTCGTTCATGTCGCCGACCAGTATTGCTTGCGTCGGGCAAACAACAACACACGCGGGTTCAAGATTCATGTCGATGCGATGCGCGCAGAAGTTGCACTTCTCAGCGGAGTGGTCCTCCGGATTGATGAATATCGCATCGTAAGGACAGGCAGCCATACATGCTTTGCAGCCGATGCAAATCGACTTATCAAAATCGACGATGCCGTCGGGCCTTTTGAACATCGCAGTTGTCGGACAAGCCGTGACACACGGAGCATGAGCGCACTGGTTGCATCTCGTTACCTGATGCGCACGGCGGACCTGCGGAAATACGCCAACGTCGACGTGTTTGACATATGTGCGGGTCACCGACAGCGGAACAAGGTTCTCCGACTTGCACGCCGTCGTACACGCGTGACAGCCGATGCAACGCGTGTGATCAATAACCTTCGCCCACTTAATTGAATCGCTTTGTTCGATCATCAGGATAATTGCCGATTTTTGATTGCCGATTGCCGATTGGTCGATGCTGTGGCTCGTCGGGACTGTTTGAAGCCCAAGCTAAAATGAACACGCTAAGTCAAAGCGAACAATCGGCAATCGGCGATCAGAAATCGCCAATGAATTGATGTTTGGTGGTGCAAAACTATATCATGTCCCGACTGTTGGAGGTCGGTAATGAACCTTAAGTCTTTATCTTTATTGGTGCTCTTAATAGCCGCGGTGTTTCTGATTGCCTGTAATTCGACGGAATCTCGAAAGCGGCCGCTCGTCGCCGCGTCCCAGCCGCAAGGCCAGGTCGACACTACCTATGCCGATGGCATTCCGCGGATCACTATTCATGAACTCGAAGACCTCATAGGTAAAGGCGATGTTTTTGTCGTCGACGTTCGGAACCAGGCAGCCTACGATCAGGGTCATATTCCGGGCGCGAAGTTGATTCCCGTCGGCGAAGTGGCTAACCGTATAGACGAATTTCCTCGTGATAAGCAAATCGTCACCTATTGTTCTTGACCCAACGAACATACGTCCGCCGGTGCGGTGGGCACTCTCAGAGCAAAAGGAAGAACAAACGCAGCAGCTCTACTCGGTGGGTTTGAAGAATGGAAGCGCGAGAACAAGCCTATCGCGCAGAAGCAGTAGGATCTTCGACTGCCTTAAGTAACCGGTTGCGTAACCAAGGCCGGCAAAGGTGTGACGACCTTGGCAGCTGGGACGCACAGGACCGGACACGGTGCGTTTCGGATCACTCTCTCAACCTCGGAACCCAATACAGCTGAACCACCAAACAACGCGTTGTGCGCGGCCGTGCCAATTACGATCAGATCCGCGTCTATGCGCGTCGCCAGTTTAACTACTTCCTCGTACGGTCTACCTTCCGCGATATGACTCGCTGCGTGTCGTCCGCCACCGTCGGCCAAATGTGACATGCGATCACCAATGTAACTTCGCAGTCGAGTCAGCGCTGCGAGTCCGCCTTCGGGAAACATCGCGGATATCTGGTCGAAATAATCTCCAATCACATAGACCGCGTGTAGCTCAGCTCCCGTGCGGTTTGAGATTTGAGTTGCGAGTTGTGTAGCAGCAACTGAGGAAGGCCGAAAGTTAGTCGCAAGCACGATGCGTTTAAGTTTAATGCGCGCTTCGCCGTCGCCGTGTTCGACGAAATCACGTTCCGGCGATTTTGTCGCTAGAACCGGACAGGGCGCCTCAGCGATGATGTCTTCCGCCATCGATCCACCAAACGCGCGCGAGAATCGTCGCCGGCTCCGAGTGACGACGGTGATTAGATCGATTCCATAATCAACCGCAGCCTGCGCAATCGTCGGTGCAGGATCACCTTCGAGAACGAGAGGTTCAACGTCAATACCTTCCAGCAGCGAATCTTTCAGCAATTCCTTTGCGCCTGCCCGAACCCGTAATAGCGCCTGGTTCTCATGGCCGCGGAGTTCCTGTTCCGCCAGATTCATGAGATTAACTGGCACGGGTCCATCCTGGGCATTCAGAATTACCACACGTCCGTTTCCGTATCGCGCAAACGCAGCGGCGTACTTCAAAGCGCATCTAGAATGGGTGCTGAAATCTGTCGGAAAGAGAATGTTTCGGAAGGGGAACATGTTCTTAGTGCTTTGTGCTCGGTGCTTTGTACTTCGATTCAAGTGGTCTTGCAAGGAGCTGGGTTCAAGACTCCGAAGGCAGTGGCAAACAGTCAGTACCGTTCGCGGTAGCGTCGGGTCGATGCGTCATTCCCACGCTGTTTCGTGGTAGTGCATGATGACCCGACGCTACCGCGTTACGGTACTGACTGTTTGCCGCTAAGTTGATGGGTTGTGTAGCGAGAGCCGCTGCTATCGAATCATCACAAAGATCAAAAAAACCGCGGCTGTTGCTTTACGTCCCGCCGCCTTCCATGCCAAACTCCGCTGTCATTCCTTCCTGTAAAGGGCTACAGCAAGTAAGAGTTATCTAAATCCACTTCGGAGGCAACATCTTGCTTCGCGGAATCTTTCGTACAAAGAACCTCGACGACATCCTGGCTGCGTTAGGCGACCAGACACACTCTTTGAAACGAACGCTCGGTGCACTCAACGTTACGCTGTTGGGCATTGGCGCGATTATTGGCGCCGGCATTTTTGCAACAGTAGGCACCGCTGCGGCGGGAGATGCCTCACGTCCTGGTGCCGGACCTTCATTGATGCTCTCGTTTTGCATAACAGCAATTGTCTGTGCCTTCACCGCGCTGTGTTATGCCGAGATGGCGGCAATGGTGCCAATCTCCGGTTCGGCCTACACATACTCTTACGCAACGCTCGGTGAATTGGTCGCCTGGATCATCGGTTGGGATTTGATTCTCGAATACGCGATCGGAAATGTTGCCGTTGCGATTAGCTGGGCCAACTACTTTCGATCACTTCTAGAGAGTATAGGTATCGACATTCCAGCGTGGCTCGCGACGGACTTCCGCACGGCGCGAAAGATCCCGGGCTTAATCGATAGTGCTCCCCACATTCTCGGAGTGCCGATAGTCTTTAATCTTCTTGCCTTCGGCATCGTCGCATTGATCACCATCGTTTTGGTGTGGGGCATCAAGGAGTCGGCGCAATTCAACGCCGTGATGGTGGTTATAAAGATCATGGTGTTGCTTTTCTTTATTGTGGTTGCGCTCTACTTCGTTTCACCTGCGGAGATGACGAAGAACTGGCATCCATTTCAACCGACCGGTTGGGGAGGAACGCTTGCAGGCGCGGCGGTCGTCTTTTTTGCCTATATCGGTTTCGACGCTGTATCGACAGTCGCAGAGGAAACAAAGAATCCAGCTCGAGATCTGCCTATTGGGATCATCGCCTCACTCATAATCTGCACGATCTTCTACGTAGTAGTAGCGGCAGTATTCACCGGGCTGATTCCCTACGCCGATTTAGTTCGGCGGCTTTCGACCGAACAGGCTGAGCCGCTAACGATGGCGATTGAACACGTAGCTCCGAATGCAAATTGGGCCACCGGAATAGTCGCCTTCGGCTCAGTGGTTGCACACACGGCCGTACTACTTGTGTTTCAGCTCGGTCAACCGCGAATCTTCTTTTCAATGGCCCGCGACGGGTTGTTACCACCTGTGTTCGCGAAGGTTCACCCGAAATTCAAGACGCCTCACGTTACGACGATTCTGACTGGCGTCATCGTCGGCGGTTTTTCGGCGGTCATGAGCATCGACGAGATGGTGGATCTCACCAACATCGGAACTCTCTTCGCGTTTGTTCTGGTGTGTATTGGAATAATTATTCTCCGCTACAAAGAACCAACAAGGGCGCGCCCGTTTAGAGTGCCTTTCGGGGCCTGGCCGCTGCCACTAGCTGGCGCGATTTCTTGCCTCTTCCTAATCTATTACTTACCACCAACGTCATGGTGGAGGTTTGTCGCATGGCTATTAATCGGTTTGGCGGTCTATCTTTCATATGGCTACGCTAAAAGCGAGTTGGGGAGAAAAGTCGATCGAGCCCGCACAACTCCCGGGTGGTTGATGCTTGCTGGCCTTGGCGCGCTCTTGCTGGCAATAGGTATTCTCGCGGTACCGCATAAGGCCACCATGAGCGAGTTGTCTAATCAGTTTCAAAATGGTAATGCCAGGACTGTTATTGCGCTCGGGAGCATTGCCGTGGGTCTTATACTCGGCGTAGTCGCCTTTATTGTCGGCGCCGGCCGAGAGAAAAATTGAAGTAAATGAGTGCACTTCCAATCATCGTTGGCGCGCTTTGCGTAATCGCGATCTCTTATCGTTATTACTCCGCGTTCATCGCTGCGAAGGTCCTTGCACTTGACGACTCACGCCCGGTGCCGTCGCAAACGATGTACGACGGGCACAACTACTACCCAACAAACAAGTGGGTGCTCTTCGGTCATCACTTCGCCGCCATCTCGGGAGCTGGACCATTAATCGGTCCCGTGTTGGCGGCGCAGTTCGGGTTTTTACCAGGATTGTTATGGCTGGTGATTGGCGTTTGTCTGGGCGGCGCCGTTCACGACTTCATGATTCTCGCCGGCAGTGTTCGTCGCAAAGGAAAGTCGCTGGCCGAGATGGCGCGGACGGAGATTAGTCCGCTCTCCGGTTTTGTCGCAGGGGTCGCGATTCTTTTTATTGTCGTTATCGCGCTCGCGGGTTTGGGCCTGGTCGTGGTGAATGCGCTGGCTGAATCGCCCTGGGGGACGTTCACCGTCGGTTTCACCATTCCGTTGGCGCTGTTGATGGGTCTTTACATGTATCGCTTCCGCAAAGGAAAGATAGCTGAGGCGAGCATCATCGGCATTGTCGGATTGCTGTTTGCCGTGTGGCTTGGGGGCCGCATTGCTGAATCTTCAATGGGCTCGGCTTTCACTCTGTCGCGCAACACGCTGATCATTGTAATGGCAGGATATGGTTTTATCGCTTCGGTTCTGCCTGTGTGGATGCTGCTTTGCCCGCGCGACTATCTGTCGTCGTATCTCAAAATCGGAACCATCGCCTTTTTGATAATCGGCGTCATCGTTGTTGCGCCGCACTTGAACATGCCGGCATTAACACCATTCACCGCCGGTGGTGGACCAGTAATACCCGGCAAGCTCTATCCTTTTGTCTTTATCACGATAGCCTGTGGCGCGATTTCAGGTTTTCATGCACTGATCTCTTCCGGCACGACACCGAAGATGATCGCGAAAGAAACAGACGCGCGCATGATTGGTTACGGCAGCATGTTGATGGAAGGAATCGTCGGCGTGGTCGCGCTGATTGCAGCGACGTCCTTGTTTCCCGGCGATTATTTTGTAATCAACACCGCGCAGCGAACTGACGCGCAAAAGGCTGCGTACACTCAGATGGTTGCTACGCACAGCAGCGATGACTTCAATTTGCAGCCACAAGAGATCGATCGGCTTGAACAAGAGTCAGGCGAGAAAAACTTGCGCGGTCGCACTGGTGGTGCCGTGACGCTGGCGCTCGGTATCGCGAAAATTTTTGCGGGCATTCCCGGGCTGAGTGGGCTGATGAAATACTGGTATCACTTCGCCATCATGTTTGAGGCGTTGTTCATCTTGACAACCATCGACACCGGCACACGAGTGGCGCGCTTTCTTGTCGGTGAGTTTGGCGGAAGGTTCTATCGAAAACTGGAAGAGCCTAACTGGTTGCCTGGATCGATCGTTACTTCTTTGTTAGTCGTGTCGGCGTGGGCGGCGTTTATTTGGTCGGGCTCGATCTCAACGATCTGGCCGATGTTTGGTATCGCGAATCAATTGTTGGCAGCCGTCGCTTTGTGTGTGGCCACGACGATCCTGATCAATTCCGGCAAGGCGCGTTATGCATGGGTGACACTTCTGCCACTGACCTTCGTTGGCAGCACAACTCTTGTGGCGGGTTGGAAGTCGATCACAGATATATTTTGGCCGCTATCACAAAAGGCGGAGACGTCGGTGCAGGGTTATGTGAACACAGGCCTGACCGCGATCATCATGGTCGCAGCGATTGTGATCATGATTGATTCAATTCGCAGATGGCTTGGCACTCGGCGCCGACCAGAGTCCACTGAGGCAGCAACACCAATTCCGGCAGTGACAGCTTAAACACTGGCTTCGATGGAATTGCTCAAGGTTGAGTTGCGCAGTCCGGAAGGGGGCAAGCGGTCCTAACTTTCAACTCGCCCAACATTCACCGAGCGCGCCCCCGCTAATCTCGCCTCAACCATCAACACTCATTTATCTTCATCTTGTCCAATAAGGAGATAACATTATGGTAGATGAAGATTTTCAGCCTCGGCGTTTGCCTCTCGCGGCCTTGATAGTGAGAAGGCACGCGCATTAGCGGACTTGTTGGTCGAAGAAGTAGGAAAAGAGATGCAAGATATTGTAGAAGCACACTTCGCTGGCATCATAAGGCGATTTGAACGAGATGGGTCACCAATTGACACCAGAAGTAGTTGCTTTGGGAGAACTCACCTATAGAGATGATTGCGAGGATGAGGATGGTCATCACTGCAACTCAGGGTGGCGTTCGATTTTATTGTCTCAGCAGGTCATGCTCATTTGATAAGCACTTTCAAGAATGAGTAGAAGAAAAAAGTATGACTCTAACCCCAGGTAAGTTCGATTAATTTCTCTTTGAGGTTGACCCTAATGCAAGTTAGCGGGGGCGCGCTGGTTGAGTGTTTGGTGCGTTGAGAGTAGGCCCGCTTGCCCCCTTCCCGACTGCGCCACTCAACCTTGACCTCCTTCTGGTATCGAGCAAAAAAAGCGGGGCCGTCGAAAGCCCCGCTATTTCAGGTTTATATCTAACAGAAAGTCTTTTACTTCTGTTGACCCTCTGTTGTCATTGTGCGACGTGAGCCATTCAGCTGTTTCATTAACTCTTCCACAGCTGCTTCAAGCTGACGATCACGACCGGCTAATGCATCTTCCGGTCTGTTCTCAACTAACATATCTGGCTGCACTCCGTAGTTCTCCATGTTCGTGCGTTTTGGATCGGCGAGGAACACGCCGACGCCAGGTGTGCGAACCGTGGAACCGTCGATCAAGCTGTAACTGCCAGTACCGATGACCGCGCCCATCGTTGGTGTGCCGATCACTTTGCCCAGGCCTAGTGCGCGGAAGCCGGCGGGGAACATCTCAGCATTTGAAGCCGAGCGCCAGTTTTGTAACACGACCTTCGGACCGAAGAATCCGGCGAATGGCCGACCAGTAGCTTCAGTGCCGCGCGGCTGCCAGATTTGATATTGGCGTTGGACCAGGATCGCCAGCAGTTCCTGCTCGATGTTTCCGCCACCGTTCCAGCGCTGATCGATTACGAGAGCTTCCTTGTTGCGAAACTCACGAATCTCTTTTTCAAACTTCCGCAGCGAGGGCGGGTTCATTGCCTGGATGTGCAGATAACCAATGCGACCGCCGGACAGCTCGTCAACCTTCTTGCGACGTTCTTTCACCCAGCGATCGTAACGGAGCTGACTGTAAGCGCCAGTCGAAATCGTTTCGATGCGAGTGTTCCAGGCACCTTGTTCAGTTGCTGTGCTGTTGAATGTCACTGTCACCTTGCGGTTCAAACGGTTGTTGAGAAGGTCCCAATAATCGTCGCCCGCTTTGACCTGTTTCCCGTTGATCGCGATCAAGTAATCGCCGACCTTCACTTTTACCCAGTCTTTATCAGCAGGACCATCTTCGTAGACGTACGCAACGCGATAACGACCGGCTGAGGTGTCCGGCTCCAACTCAACACCGAGATTTCCGGTTGAAACACCACCACCGCCGAATCCCCTTTGCGGCGGCGCAGCACCGGTGTGCGAAGCGTTTAGTTCGCCGATCATCTCGTTGATAATGTTGAGCAATTCTTGTCGATCACCGACGTAGTCAACGAGTGGACGATACTTCGCGCGCATCGCATCCCAGTTCATGCCGTGCATCTGGGGATCGTAGAACCGGTATTTCATGGTTCGCCAGCCATCATCAAACATCTCGGCCCATTCGGCAGGACGATCAATGCGAACGCGAACACTGAAGTTGATCCTTCGACGACCGCCTCCACCTGCTGCGCCTTCCGGTCTCGCTCCGCCTGCCGCACCGGCCGCACTCGCTGCGCCAGCTCCGCCACCACCGAGTCCGATGGAGTAGATAGCATCGCGTTCGCGGAAGAAAAGTGTGCGACCGTCGCGAGAGATTTGGAGACTGGAGATGCCACCACCAAAGCCGCCACCGCCTCCTGGTCCATCACCACCTTCGCTAGGCGGTAGTCCGGATGTGAGACGTGTTAAGCGGCGCCCATCATCCTGAATTGTATAGAGTACCGGTAAGTTCGCCTGGCCCGCCGGTTCACTCGTTACGAAGACGATCGTGCGACTGTCAGGCGTAATGGCGTAACTGGAAATCGGAAACGGCATGCGTGTGACTTGGCGCGTGCGATGCTTCATGCCGGCCCAGTCGACTTTGATCTCGCGCGGTGGTCGATTCGCCTGCGGTCTTCGAGCGGGCGGAGTAGCACCCTCCCCACCCTCGCCGACACCAGCGCCACCCCCAGCTGGTGGTTCGGCTTCTCGCTCTTCAGCGTCGTCCGGATCGCGATCGAGTTTCTCCAACCAGACTGAATAGATTTGCACTGAATTTGGGGCGGGTCCTCCAGACGTTGCCTCGATGCGCTGGAAGAACAACTTGCGCCCGTCTGGTGAAAACTGCGGATTCGCCTCACTGCTCGAGTCAAACGAAACTTTGTGCGGCTCTTTGTCTTCTCCCGAAGCAGCGATCAAGTAAATGTCTGATGTGCGCGAGACATCAGGCTTCGAGTAAGCGATCCACTTGCTGTCAGGCGACCACGCCGGGGTACCGAATCCGCCGTAACGCGAAGTATCAAGAATCGCGAGTTGTTTTGTAGCGACCGTTAGTTTGCGCAGCTTGTCGTCGGATGCTGTGAAGACGATGTCTTTTGAATCAGGCGACCAATTGTAGCCAAACTTCAAGGCGTCAATGTCAGTAATTTGTTGTGCGGGTGCTGAGCCATCGACGGGAACGACATAGAGTTCTTCGCGTCCGCTCTGGTCGGAGACATAAGAGAGCCACTTCCCGTCCGGTGAATAACCAACGTTGCGCTCGCGCGCCGGTCCATCCGTAATCTGTTTCAGGTCGCCTTCGTCCACTGGCGCGGTAAAGATTTCACCGTGAATTGAGAAGGCGAGGCGACGTGACGACGGAGCAAGATCGTAATCATCTGCCTGCGAGCTGAACGACTGCATTTCTGACAAGTTGTCCTGCGTCTCAGCATCGATATTCAGAGTGATCTGCGAAGCACGCTTGCTATTGACGTCGAGTTTCCAAATTCCGAAGTCGTGCTCAAACATTATAACGCGGCCGTCGGCACTGATTGCTGGCCAGCGGACGTCGCCACTCTTGAACTGAGTTACACGATCGGCTTTGCCGCCGTTATCTGAGACACGCCAAATATTCGTCAGGCCGCTGCCCTCGCGATCACTGACAAAGTAAATGAACCCGTCGCTGCCCCACATGGGCCACGAATCGAGTCCATCGAAGTCAGTTACTTGCGTAAACTTCTTCGCGGCAACATCCATGATCATTATGTCGCTTTGGTAGGCGCCCCGATAATACTTGCGCCAATAAGTTTGAGCCTTCTGGTTATAGGCGAGGCGTTTCCCATCCGGCGAATAAGCGGCCTGCACGCCCATGTCTGTTCCCGCCTTCCAGGGCATGCCGCCATTGATACTGACCAGATACAGCTGGGGCATGAAATCTTCGCCGCGGTTGCTACTGAACAAGACTGAGCGCGAGTCAGGCGACCAACCGAGTACCGTATCGTCGGCAGAATGAGTGGTGATTTGCTTTGCCGTGCCGCCGGTTGCAGGTACAAGGAATACGTCGAGGTTGCCGTTGCGGTCGCTCGAGAATGCGATCCATTTACCGTCCGGAGAAAAGCGGCCGTAAACGTCGCGAGCGCGGTTTACAGTTAAACGCTGAACGTTTTGACCGTTTTCGTCAGCTGTCCAAAGGTCTCCCAGATAAGTGAAGACTATCCGGCCGTTGTGGTAGTGCGGGTAACGAACGAGCCGAGCCTCGCGGCCGAACGCAGAAACGGATGCGAAAAGAACCAGAAGGGTTCCGAAGAGAGAAGTGATCTTTTTCATGGCTCCTGACCTGCTTAGCGTGGGATGGAAAATCCAGGGAATGGAAGTCCGGATTATAGCACCGGGAGAAGCGAGGATGAAGGATGAGGGATGAGGAATGAAGGATGAAAAAACCGACGTGGAGACTCGGAGACACGGCGACAGGGAGAAATCACTGTGTCTCCGCGTCGCCTGGTCTCTTGTCCTCCGCGCGCCCGGTCTCCGTGTCTCCCTTCATCCCTCAGCCCTTACCCTTCATCCTTTCTTTCCGTTGTTGTAGCATTACGCCCATGATCACCTGTCGCAAAATGAGAGCCGCCGACGTTCGCGACGCCTTTGAAATGCTCACAACGTTTCTGAGCGGAGACGAACATTACCTGGCCAGTAGCCAGGCTTACGGAGATATCGGTGTCAGAGGATTGAACGATTCACTCGATCTCTTCCTCGAGAGACCTGAATTGGGGTTTGTCTGGATGGCGTTTGATGAACAAGGCGCCGCGGGGATATGCGTTGTGTGTTACGCGATCTCGACCTCGATGGGTTCAATAGTTGTAAAGCTCGACGATGTTTCTGTTAAGCAGGATCGGCGCGGCAAAGGTATCGGAACTGATCTACTGGAACAACTGAAGGAGCAACTGAGAAAAGAGTCGGTGACGCGAATCGACGTTGCGGTGCACAAAGACAATCCCGAAGCGAAGCGGTTCTATGAGAAACTTGGATTCGTCGCCCTTAACGAAGAAAGGATGGCGGCAGTGATCTAAAACCGAATCATTGGTCATATATCATTTGACATTTATCAGTTGCTATTTGGACGATCGGCAAGGAGACCATTGATCTGGCTTGGTCCTGATCGGTAATCCCAAATGACAAATGATAAATGAATGTCAAGTGATATATGACCAATGATTTCTTTTTTATCCGTCAGGATCGCTCAAGATTCGAGATCTCTTCAAAGTACTTCGCAAACGCCACCATTCCGCCTGACGCTTGTTGCCAGTCGAAGTTTTCGTTTGGTGCATGATAGCCGTGTTCCGGCAGCGAGAGCCCGAGAAACAACACCGGGCACTTCAACACCTTCTCAATACTCGTCATCGCCCCGATTGTCCCTCCATCGCGCACAAACACCGCTTCGCGACCAAAAGCAAACTTAACCGCGCTCTTCAACGCCACGGGTAACGGACCTTCCAGCACCGTTCGAAACGCGGGAGCAGCCGATTCGAAATGAATCTTTACGTCAGGATTGCTTTCCTTAATCGCTTTGGTCAATAGCCTCTTAATCTTCGCGGGATCTTGAACCGGCACGAGCCGGCACGATGCTTTTAACTCCGCACGAGGCGGAACGATCGATTTCACGCCTGGTCCCTGATAGCCACCAACAATTCCGTGGATCTCCAGCGTCGGCATTCCCCAGATGCGCTTCATGATCTCAAGTGGGTCCTCAGTTCGCATTTTCTTCAAGTGGTGCGCCTTCTTGAATCCACTCGTGGTGAAGCCCGACTTGGCCCAATCGTTCAACTCCTTTTTGGTTGGCGGAACCACGTCGTCATAAAAGCCCTTCATTTTGATCTTTCCCGTACGTGGGTCATAGATCTCGCAAATTACCTGCATCAACTCCGCGATTGGATTGCGAGACGCGCCACCTGTTTCGCCCGAGTGAGTGTCGACCGTTCCTGTTTCGAGCGTCAGGATGAAGCCAAGTAATCCACGCAAACCCGCAGAGCTGGCTGGCCTGTTGCGCGAAACCCAAACGGTATCGGAAACGACTACAGAACCGGTGTGCAGATCATCCTTCGCTTTTGAAATGATCTGTTCGAAATTTGGTGATCCAATCTCCTCTTCAAACTCCCATAGAAAACGTATGTTCACCGGCACGCCCGCTTCTAACGCTGCTCGTGCGCCGAACAACGCTGCCAGCGCCGGCCCTTTGTCGTCCGTGGTGCCGCGACCGAAATAGGTGTCACCTTTTTGAGTGAAAACAAACGGCTCAGTGTCCCACGGTTCGGTCTCTTTCGAGGCCGGCTGGACGTCGATATGGTTATAGACGGTAACCGTCGGCAGGTTCTTATCGTTTCCAAACACTCCGTGCACCAATGGATTTCCCTTGCCGGCACTGTAGACGTCCGCTTTGCCGCCATACTTTTCGATTGTTTCTACGGTTAGCTCCAGCCCTTTTTTGATGTCCGGGAGATGGTTCGGATCAACTGAAACGGTGGGAGTCTCAACGAAACGACGAAGGAGATCCTCATATTCCTGTCTGTGGGTTTTTGCGTACGAAAAGAGACTCTCCCGGCTCAATGTGGTCGGCATTAATTATCCTCCGTTGAATTGTTGAGTTGAAGCCAGCGGCAATAATATACGAAGTCGCGTTTGAAATGCGCAGTTGCGAGGGAAATTTTCGCAGCTTTCGGGCGACCAATAACATGTCGGCGGCATCTACAGAGTCGGTAAGATTTTGCCCAATTGGATGATTAGGGTGCGGTTCCTGCCGACCGAAGCGGTTCAAAACAGCCGCTGCTTCATGTTATCCTGACGTCCCCGTTTCGCCCCGGAACCCGGCAGTCGGAATAGGCGTTCAACAAGCGGGCTTAGCAGCCAGACAGTTTTTAGGAGGCCTCGTGAAAAACAGATTTTTTGTCCCGGGTATTTTATTCCTCACCATCGCCCTTTCACTGCCTGCAATAATCATTGCGCAACAAAACCGGTCAGCTCGTCGCGGCGCCACTTCAAATCCCGATCGTTCCGCCGGCTCAGGCTCTACGGCAGCAAAAGCCACGCCGACCGGGCCCGCTATCAGAAACGATTTGAGCGAGGCTTTGTCAGTGATTCAAGCTAATCACATTGACGGCAGAAAACTGGATTACAACTCGATCTTTAAGTCATCGATCAGTGGCATGCTCAGCGTGCTAGATCCCCATTCGACCTATTTCGATCCGATTGAATATGCCTCGTTCCGAACTGAGCAGCGTTCGGAATACTTCGGCATTGGGGCAACGATCGAGGACTTGCGCGAAGGCAAGGATGTGAACACGTTTATCCGCGCCACCTTCAGCGACTCTCCCGCCGCTCGAGCCGGCTTGCGTTTCGGCGATCGAATCGTTGCGGTTGATGGCCAGTCGATGAAAGGAAAGACGTATCCGGAAGTTCGCAAATTCCTGCTGGGCGCGCGCGGAACCACGGTAAAGGTGACTGTGCTTCACCCGGGCAATAACCAGATCGAAACCGTTAGCATCGTTCGCGACGCCGTGCCGCTCCCATCCATAGCGCAGGCGTACATGCTGCAACCAGGCGTGGGTTACGTGGCGATGACTGGTGGGTTCAATCTGACAACTGCTGATGAGTTTGATCAGTCCCTCAAGTTCCTTCACAACAAGGGCATGAATATGCTGATTCTGGATCTGCGCGGCAATCGCGGTGGACTGCTAATCCAGGCCGTCAGAGTTGCGAATACGTTTCTACAGCGCGGTCAGATGATCGTGTGGCAGAAAGGTCGATTCAAAGATAGTTCTCAGGAATACAAAGCTATCAACGACAGTCCTGACAGTGTGCCGCTCGTTATTCTTGTAAATGGCGAAACCGCCTCAGCGGCTGAGATCGTGGCGGGCGCGCTTCAGGATCACGATCGTGCGCTTATCGTTGGCGAGACGACCTTCGGAAAGGGACTTGTTCAGTTTCCTTTCCAACTTGATTACGATTCGGCGCTGTTGCTGACGATTGCGAAGTACTTCACTCCATCAGGACGGTTGATCCAGCGAGATTATTCAAACGGCGGTTACAACTATTACTTCCCCGGCGGGCTGGCCGCGGAAAAAAGCCAGGTTAATCCGCCGAACGGTCCGGAAAGTCATACGGACACGGGACGCGCTGTTTATGGCGGCGGCGGAATTTCTCCTGATGAGGCAGTCAAGCCAGGCACAATCAGTGCGGCCGAGCGTCATCTGCGCGATGTTATTTTCGCGTTTTCACTCGAGCTGGTTACAGGAAGAGTTGCCGGGTTCGAGTCGTACAAGATCCAACGTTCGATCGAGTTTGATCATGATCTTGTCAGTGAAGATTATCCCGTCACGGACGCGTTGTTGAAGGAGTTGAAGAAGTTTGCAGTCGCGAAGCAGCAGACATTCCGCACAACACCGGAGCAGATCGAGAAGTCGCGGTCGTTTGCTGAAAGACAATTGCGTTACAACATTCTTTCGGCGGCTTATGGTTACCGCGTAGCGACGCAGGTCTTCAACGACGGCGATCCGCAGATTTCCCGTGCGATCGAAGCAATGCCAAAAGCACGCGAATTAGCCCAGGCCGCAAACCGAGCTCGAGCCCGCGGCTGAAGCAGATCCACAGATTACACGGATTAGGATTTTAAAAAAGGGATGTTGAGTCGTTGGTTACTCAACATCCCTTTTTAGTTTTTGAATCGGTGTAATCTGCCCAATCTGTGGATATTCTTTTCAGCCCTGATCAATCACAACCACAATCTTACCGAAGTTTAAATTTGATTCCATTCGTCGGTGGGCTTCGCCGATTTCCTCCATCCGGTACACCTTGTCGATCAGCGGTCTGACAATTCCTTTCTCCAACAGCGGCACGACTTCCTGAGCAAACACTTCTGTTGCGGCCGCCTTTTCTTCGTTCGATCTGCCTCTCAGCACCGTTCCACGAAGAGTCAGTCTCTTACTGAGCATGATCCCAAAATTGAGCGTGGCTTCGGTGCCCGAAGTTGTGCCGACTAACATCATGCGTCCTTTTGTTGCCAAAGCTTTCAGGTTTGCTTCTAGATAACCCGCGCCGACGAGATCCAGGATCACGTCGACACCACGGCCATCGGTCCACTCAGCCACGGCGTCGACCAGTACCAGAGGATCCTTTTCGATTACGACGCTTTTAGTTAGACCGAACTGCCTCGCGCGGTCTAATTTGTCTGCAGAGCGAGCTGTCCCAAACGCCTTTGCACCGCGCGCTGTTGCAAGTTGAATTGCTGCGGTACCAACTCCCGATCCTGCAGCATGGATCAGCACCGTTTCGTCTCTTTGCAGAGACGCTTGAGTGAAGAGTGCATCGTGCGCGGTGATGAAAACTTCCGGCACTGCTGCCGCGTTGGTCCAGTCGAGATTAGATGGAATGGCCGCGAGATGATTTGCTGGCGTCACAAGGTATTCAGCTTGTGCGCCGCCGCCCGTAATCCCAAAAACTCGATCACCTTTTTGCCACGTCCGTACGTCGCCCCCGACTTCTGCAATCTCACCCGCAAACTCCAGTCCGGGTATGTCCTGCGGAAAGCCTGGCGGCGCGGGATACCGTCCGTTGCGCTGAAGAATGTCTGCGCGATTCAACGCCGAAGCTCGCACTCTTACGCACGCGCGATCTCCTTGCGGAAGTGGTGGTGGAGGGACTTCGCGTACCTCTAATACTCCAGGATCTCCGTGATGGGTAATTACAACTGCCTTCATGACTGGACTAGTGCCTGACTATGGTCGTATATCATTTGGGCTCGCCCGACACTCTCACCGCTATGAACCTTCTCATCATCGTGAACAACGCTGCAGCAAAGGCCCAGACCGCTTGGCCAATAATAGAAGAGCGCTTGAACGCGGCGGGTGTTGGTTACGATATTTACTATACAACTGCACCGGGTGATGCGACTCAGAAAACACGTTCGGCCTTAAAAACGGGAACGACGACGGTAGCAGTAGTTGGGGGCGACGGAACTCTTGGGGAGGCAGCAGAAGGGTTTTTCGAATTCAGCGAAAATCTAAATGAACTTCCAACTCCAATCAATTCGCAAGCGGCATTGGCGGTATTGCCCGCCGGAACCGGGGACGACTTCGCCCGTGGGCTCTATAGGCGCAGGATGCCGCTGGCAGATTGGATCGATACTTTAATTCGGCATTGCAAATACAGCTCCGCGTTGTATTTGGTTGTTGATGTGTTGTATGGCCTGTGCAACGGCTACCGGAAGCCGTTCATTTGTCTCAACGCATCGACGATGGGGATTGGTGGTGAAACTGCTGGTCGCGTTGCCGCTCAAGGACCGCTTATGCGGCGCTTCTCGGGCGAATTGCGTTTCGCGATTGCGGCGCTCAGTGCTCTAACGGTTTGGCGGGAGCGACGTGTACGAGTGACAGTTGACGATAAAGTTATTGCGGATGGACCAATGAACCTCGCTGCAGTGGCGAATGCCTTGTTTGCAGGTGGTGGAATGGTCTTATCTCCGGATGCTCGTGCTGATGATGGTCGACTCGATGTCGTGACCGCTTCGGGTTTGTCACGCACCGGCGTCATTCGGGAATTGTCGCGCATTCACAGCGGCGGGCACCTGAACAATCCCAAAGTTCATATCGCACAAGGGAAGATAGTTCGCATGCACACGTTTTCTCCCGAGGATGCAATGCCTTTAGAAGCGGACGGAAACGTTCGCGGTGTAACACCGGTGGTCTTTCAGGTTATTCGCGGGGCGTTGAGATTTGTCTTTTGATCGTAGCCTAGCTCAGCAGTTGAAATGAATCGAAATACTTTGGAAGCTCACGCGATTGGGAGTCGCGCTTGTAGTAAGCGGCGGCAACCTGATAAAGACGCCGACCGATGAGATAAATTCGCCAATGATAGATGAGTTCCGAACCGTCTACCGTCTTGGTCATCAGGAACTGCCGTCCTGGATTACCCTCCATTGAGATTCTCGTTTCGTCGTAGATCCTTGCCTCTAGTTTGCTGACTACGCCATCACGCACCGCGTCAAGCACCGCCATTTGTCGATTGGCTTCGGGCACGTTCGGATAATCCGCAAAAGATGCCATGTAGGTGACCGTAGAACTCGAAGCCGCGTAGGTATACATCGTCAGTTTACCAACAACAGAGTCGACCTCTTTTACGTCTGATGCGGGCTTCTTCGGAAACTGAAGACTGAAGCGCCCTTCAGGAGAACTAAATGTGACCCACTCTTGTTGCTGCCTTGCTGCAGTAAACGAGCTGAGGAAGAGGCAAGCAATTAAAGCGGCGATAAGGTGTTTCATGGGAGGCTCCCTGATCCTAGAGTAGTTTTCGTGAGTGTTTGATTACATTCTCGACGTTGAAACCGAGATTCTTCAGTGCGACATCACCGGGCGCCGATGCACCAAAGCGATCCAAACAGATAACGTCGCCTTGCGTGCCGACATAACGATCCCACCCTTGCCGTACACCGGCTTCAATCGCCAGACGAGCAGTAACAGAACTCGGTAGAATCTCCTCGCGATAGTCCGCCGGTTGTTCTTCAAACAGTTCCCAGCACGGCATCGAAACAACCCGAGTGAGCACGCCTTCATCCTGTAACCTCTGCCGAGCTTCAAGCGCCAGCGAAACTTCAGAGCCTGTAGCCAACAACATCAACTGCGGAGTCGTCCGCGAGCCATCTTGCGTTTCAGCGTCCGCGATTACATATGCACCGCGACGCAAACCAACCGCTGGACTGTAGCGAGTTCGATCGACCGCGGGAACTTTCTGACGTGTAAGCGCGAGCGCTGTTGGTAGATTGCGTCTCAGGATCGCGATCCGCCAGGCTTCGCTTACTTCCGCTGCGTCAGCAGGTCGAATAACAAACAGATGTGGAATCGCGCGAAGCGCGGCGAGGTGCTCGATTGGTTGGTGCGTTGGTCCATCTTCGCCGAGGCCCACTGAGTCGTGAGTGAAGACATAAATCACCTGCACTTCCGAAAGAGCGGCTAATCGGATGGCCGGTCTCATGTAATCAGAGAACGTTAGAAACGTTCCGGCGAACGGAATCAAACCACCGTTAAGGGCGATACCGGTTAAAGTGGAACCCATTGCATGTTCACGAACGCCAAAGTGCAGAATACGGCCGTCGTATTTACCCGGAGCAAAGCTGTGACTGCTTTTAATGTCGGTGTTGTTTGAGACGCCCAAATCAGCCGAGCCGCCTATTAACGACGGAATCACCGGCGCCAGCGCATTGATCACTTCGCCACTCGCTACGCGTGTCGCCATCGATGGCGCGTTCTCAAATTTCGGCAGGTGATTTTCCCAGTCAGCCGGAAGCTCGCCATTCATCATTGAGCGCCACTGGCCGGCGTTTTCCGGATGCGACTTCTCATATCCAGCAACCAACGCGCGCCACGTGCTTTCTTCGCGGTCGCCGCGCTCGATCGCCTGGCGGAAATGCGCCAAAGCTTCCTCAGGCACAAAGAAGCTCTTGTCTTCCGGCCAGTTAAGATGTCGTTTTGTTTCGCGCACTGCGTCGACGCCCGGCGCGTCACTGTGTGCTTTGCGCGTGCCGGCGGAGGGCATGCCGTAGCCGATAATAGTCTTGACTGAAATCAAACTCGGCCGGTCAGTCACCGCCTGGGCTTCGCGAATTGCTGCTTCGATCTCATCGAGATTATTTCCGTCTGAAACTGTCGACGTGTGCCAGCCGAGCGCTTCAAAACGTTTTGGAACGTCTTCGCTGAATGTAAGGTTCGTGAATCCTTCAATGGTCACCTGATTGTCGTCGTAGAGATAGATCAGCTTTCCGAGTTGCAGATGGCCTGCTAGCGATGCTGCTTCCGCTGTTACGCCTTCCATCAGGTCACCGTCCGACACAATCGCGTAGACGTAGTGATCAATCACGGGAAACTCGTGCGCGTTGAACTTTGCGGCGAGATGGGCAGCGCCCATTGCCATGCCAACGCCGTTCGCAAACCCCTGGCCTAGCGGACCAGTTGTGATTTCGACGCCGGGCGTTAATCCATACTCCGGGTGACCTGGCGTTTTCGATCCCCACTGCCGAAAGTTCTTCAACTCATCGAGCGACAGGTCATAGCCCGTTAAGTAAAGCAGCGAGTACAACAACATCGATCCGTGACCTGCCGAGAGCAGAAAGCGATCGCGATTCTCCCACTTAGGATTCTTTGGATTGTGTTTCAAGAAACGAGTCCAAAGAACATAAGCCATCGGCGCAGCTCCAAGAGGCAAACCCGGATGTCCCGAATTAGCCTGCTGTACTGCATCGAGTGAAAGAGTTCGGATTGTGTTAATACAAAGTTGATCGAGTTCCGGTGTGGTGTTTGTGTCTTCTCGCTGCACAGAGGCGCTCATTCGGTATGTGTCCTATGGATTCCTGGCTGATTTGAACAACCGATCATAAGTTTCTTGCTGGCGGAACAATCCTTCGCGATAGCGTGCGTGTCGAGCAGTGTCAGGTTCAAAAACGTCTTCAATCCGGAGCGAGTCCGGTTGAAGGGTTTCTATTTTGCCCACCGCTTCGAGAGCAAGCAAGGCGGCGCCGCGTGTTGACGCTTCGCGCACGTTTGTAAGCAGCACTCGCTTACCCAGAACATCAGCAATAATCTGCGACCATGCTCGTGAAGAACGAAGCGCGTTTCCAGTAGCCACTATCGTAGCGTCGCCGGTGAATGATTCCAGCGCCTCCGCGATTAGTGCGAAGCGATAAGCAATGGCCTCCATTGCGGCGCGCAGGATTTCAATAGGTTTAGTTTGCTGCGTCAGGCCGAGAATTGCGCCACGCGCATTTTCCGACCAGCCGGTGCTTCGTTCGCCTGACCAAAACGGCAGCACTGTTAATCCGTGTGAATCAGGTTCGAGAGTAGCTAATCCGCTTTCGAGTTCTGCAGCATCATTGCCGATGCACATCAAGTCAGTAAGCCAACGGTAAAGACCTCCACCGTCCGATAGCGCACCACCAATAACTACCTTTGAACGATTGACGCGATAACTCCACAAGGACGGTGGCAGCTGACTCGGAGGGTCGCCACTGAATGCAGCTCTCATCGCGCCCGATGTGCCAACCATCAAAGCAAATCGATCTCGCGTCGTACAACCACCGCCTATGTTATTTGCCGCCCCATCGCCAACAACTACTGAGAGTCGCGCTTCTGACAACGCAGGCCAGCGCTCTGCGAATTCCTGACGAAGATAAGAATGTTCATCGTCGCGGGCGATTGCCGGTAGGAGATCGTGCTTGATCTCGACTGCTGCCAGACAATCGCTGTCCCACTCACAAGTGCGTTGATTAAGTAAACCAGTAGCAGAAGCCATCGACACGCTCATAGCGGTCGATCCAAAAAGCCGGCCGCACAGGTACTCCGAAAAGCCTAACCACTGCTTCGTATCTTGGAACGTCGCCGGTTGCGCTTGTTTTATCCAATGGAGCTTTGCCGGCCAGTAACTGGCGTGAAACCGGCAACCCGTGCGCTGGTGAAACTCGTCTTCGTCAAACCGGGATTTAAGAAATGTTGCTGACGCCGCCGCGCGGGTATCTGCCCAGCTAAGAACTGGAGTAGTTGCGCGGCCCTTGCCGTCGATTCCGATCAGGCTGTGCCAGAAACACGAAATCGCGATGACTCGAATTTGGTGCGAATTATCAACGACCGTCGTTAACAGCTCGTCGATTGTCTCAACGATCTGAGCAACGATAACTTCAGCGTCAAGAACCCCAAGATTCGAAAACGCTTCCAGACTTCTTTGACTGCTGATCTGCGCTCCGGAGATCTCATTTCCTTGATCGTCGAACAATGCTGCCCGCACTCCCGACGTCCCAACATCGAGACTCAAAAGGAAAGCGGATCGTGCGCCCGCGATCACTGACAGGAAATCTGGTGCCGGCTCAACGGCGTCGATCTCATCGAGCACGCTGCTCATGGTAGAAGACAGGATTGCAAGATTACATGATTGGAAAAGAAGCAGGCGCAGTATAAAGCATTTTGTCTATTGTAGATTGCAGATTGTTCATTGATGATTGTTTAATCCGTGTAACTCAAGAACTCGAAATGAACAATCGACAATCTACAATTGGCAATGGCTTGGTACAATGCTTCCGATGGAAGCCGGAACTCTCAACTGCCCAATGTGCGGAGCTTCAGTCGCGAGTGATGCTCCCAATTGTCGTTTTTGTGAAGCGCGCTTAGCGACAGTGGCCTGTCCCTCATGCTTTGCAATGATGTTTGTTGGGAGCAAGCATTGTCAGCGGTGTGGCGCTGCGGCGGCGGCAACAACGCCGGTCGCCAGCGTAGAAAAGAAATGTCCGCGATGCAAAGGAGAAATGCAAATCAAGATCCTTGGCGGGCAACATCTGCTGGAATGCCCGGGTTGTTTAGGGTTATGGCTCGACGTGCCTACATTTGAAAGAATCTGCGCTGAGCGCGAACAACAGGCAGCTGTGTTGGGTGCCGCGTCGCTATCAAACGCACCGCCCACCGGCACCGAGAAGGTCAGCTATATTCCGTGTCCTGAGTGTAGGCAGCTAATGAACCGGGCCAACTTCGCGCGTTGTTCCGGCGTGATCGTCGACCTGTGCAAGAAGCATGGCATCTGGTTCGATCGCGATGAACTGAGCCGGATCATCGAGTTCATCAAAGACGGTGGGCTTGATGCAGCGCGTTCGAAAGAAAAGATGCAGCTCGAAGAGGAGCGCCGGCAGCTCGAACAAATGAAGAGTGGGATTCACAGTTACAAAGTGGCTGGTTTCTTCGATTCCGAACCGCACGTTACCGGTATCGCATCGACCGGAGGGTTGTTGAAATTTCTTCTGAGATGAATTCTAGAGATTACGTAACGCGAACTTGATTATACCTACCTGATGACTTTCCGGGCTGCCTCGATGAGCTGTTGAATGTCTTCTTCCGTAGTATCGAACGACGTCATCAATCGCACTTCAGAAATCTCTTCGTTCCACACGTAGAAGAAATACTTCTTTTGTAGCGCCGGTATGTACTTCGGCGGTATTACCGCGAACACTCCGTTTGATTGGACCGGCTGTGTGATTCTGATCTGCGGAATGGACTTTAGTTCTTCTGCCAGCAGTTGCGCCATTCGGTTGGAGTGAGTCGCATTCCGACGCCATAGATCACCCGACAGAAGCGTTTCAAACTGCGCTGCGATAAAACGCATCTTTGACGGCAGGTGCATGCCCTGTTTCCGGATGAATTTAAAATCTGCCGCCAATGTTTTATCAAAAAACACTACGGCTTCGCCGTACATCATTCCGTTCTTCGCGCCACCGAACGAAAGCACATCAACTCCGGCGTCCGCTGTAATTTCCTTCAAACTGGCGTTCAAACCCACAGCCGCGTTCGCGATGCGTGCGCCATCCATGTGCAGCAGCATGTTGTTCTTATGCGCAAATGATGAAAGAGCTTTCAGCTCGCGCGTGCTGTAGACAGTACCCATCTCGGTGGCTTGCGAAACAGAGATCACGTGTGGTTGGACGTGGTGTTCGACTCCGAGTGCGTGCATGAAAGGTCGAACGTGGTCTGCGTTAATTTTTCCGTCAGGAGTTTCGACAGCCAGCAGTTTGCACCCGCTGAACTTCTCAGGAGCGCCGCATTCGTCGACATTTATATGCGCGGTTGTCGCACAAACAACTGCCTGATACGAATTGGCGATGGCTTGCAGTCCGAGAACGTTCGCGCCAGTACCACCGAAAACGAAATAGACAGATATGTTCTTGCCGAGATGCTTCTCAAAAGCTTTGACGGCGCGCGCGGTGTAGGGATCGTCGCCGTATGCAACCACGTGCCCGGCATTCACCCGGCTTATCGCCTCGATCACTTCGGGATGAACGCCGGCATTATTGTCACTGGCGAAAGAACGGGATGGGGAGATGGGTTTGGACATATGTGTTCTTAGTGGCGAACAGTCAGTACCACCTCGCGGTAGCGGGTGGGTGCGAAGCTAATCAACTGACACAACGAGAATGCCGGAAATAATGATCGCCGCCCGGCGGCGCACCCACCCGCTACCGCGAGGTGGTACTGCCTGTGCACTACTACGTTCAAATCTTCCCCGCCTTTACATCCTTCAACACTTCGCGTGCGGCGTTGGCACCGTTGAGTCCTGTGATGCCGCCGCCGGGATGTGTGCCTGCACCGCACAAATACAATCGCTTCAAGGGCGTTCGATATTGTGCGTATCCAAGCAGTGGCCGGAAGGTGAAGAACTGATCGAGTGATTGCTCACCATGATGGATATGTCCGCCAGTTAGACCATAAGTTTGCTCCAAATCGACAGGGCTCAGCACCTGTTTCGCGAGGATCAACTGACGGAAGCCGGGAGCATATTGTTCGATCTGATCAAAAACGGTGTCGGCAAACTCCTCGCGTTTCGAATTCCAATCACCGTCCTTCAATTTATACGGCGCGAACTGCACGTGAATACTCATCACGTGTTTCCCTTCTGGCGCGAGTGACGAATCGCTGACCGACGGAATTGTTATGTCGAGGTACGGCGCGCGAGAATATTGTCCGTACTTCGCAGCATCAAACGCGCGCTCCAGATAATCGATCTCAGGTCCAATGTGAATGCGGCCGGAGAGCTTCGCGTTATCAGAACCGAGGCCGGTGAATGATGGTAAACCTGACAGCGCGACATTGATCTTTGCTGCCGTGCCGGTCGCCCGGTAGTTTCTAATCTTCGTTAGGAAGTTAGGCTCAAGATCAATGGGATCGATCAAACGCAGAAAGGTAGCGTGCGGATCTGCGTTGGAAACGACAGCGCGTGTTTCGAACTCTTCACCGCCGTTAATAACCACTTTCGCCGACGTGCCGTTACTTGCTTGAATTGATGACACTTCAGCCGCAGATTTGATTTCGACACCTGCGGCGGACGCAGCTTTCGAAAGTGCGTCGCTCAGCGCGCCCATCCCACCCCGAACGAACGACGCAGGTGGAATTGGATTTCGATCCAGCGCTGCCTGCCACAGCAAACCCAGGCTGGTTCCGGCTGACCATGGACCAGCAAAAGCTCCGTAGATCCCTCGTGCCGCAACCGTCGCACGCAAGAGTTCAGTCTCGAACCATTCGGCGGCTAAATCTGCGACCGCCATGGGTCCCCAGCGCAGCATTCGAAATTCATCTTTCTTGCCGAGATTTCTAAACGCGAGGCCAAGCTTCCCCAGGTTCCACAACTCGCTTGCCGCCGGTCGATCGATCGAAGGCGGCGTCATCGTTGCGAGCGGCGCCAGCACCTGACCGATGCGCGAGAAGCTATTGATGAATTCGGGATAGGCTTCGGCGTCTTTCGCGGAGAACGGTCGAATTTCGTCCGCAGTTTTGCTGACATCGTCGTAGATGCAAATTGATCGTCCACCGGGCGACAACGCTAGCACGCGCGCGGCTGGATTGATCGTTTCGAGTCCAAAACTCTTAAGATCGAGATCAGAGACGATGGATGGAAACATCGGACCAGCGGAATGGGCGAGTGTCGAACAGCGGAAACCGGGATGAATCTCTTCAGTAACGGCAGCGCCACCGACGATGTTGCGCCGCTCGAGCACGAGTGTTTTCATGCCGGCCTTTGCCAGATAACACGCCGCCACAAGACCGTTGTGTCCCGCGCCAACGATGATGATGTCGTAAGTCATTGAAGATTGAAGATTGAAGATTTTTGATTGTCGATTGCTGAGTGTTCGTCCTCAATCTACAATCTAAAATCCAATCAAAAATGTCTTATGTTTTTCCGCGTTTCCAATCCTGCAAGAGCTTCATGGCACCGTTACGTCCGGGCGCTCCCATGATCCCGCCGCCGGGATGTGTTGCCGAGCCACACATGTAGAGATTCTTAATCGGGGTACGATATTGCGCCCAACCTGGTGCAGGACGCAGAAAGAAAAGTTGCTCCAGCGTTAACTCACCCTGAAAGATATTTCCCTCAGACAAGCCAAAATCGCGTTCGAGATCCAAAGGAGTCACTACCTGGCGGTGCAGAATCAAGTCTTTTATGTTCGGCGCATGCTCCGCGATCGTATCGATCACCGTGTCGCCAAACTCCTCCCGTTTCTCGTCCCATGTTCCCTCTTTCAAGTTGTAGGGCGCGTACTGTACGAAGCATGACATCACATGTTTGCCGGGCGGAGCGACGGAAGGATCGGTCAAACTGGGAATCACCATATCGATGTACGGGCGCCGCGAGAAGCGTCCATACTTCGCCTCATCATAAGCGCGCTCCATGTAATCGACGCTCGGCGAAATTGAAACGGCCCCTCTTAAGTGTGGTCCAGTTCCTGGCAACGATTTGAAATTCGGCAAGCCATCAAGAGCGAGATTAACCTTGCCTGACGAACCCCGATACTTGTAACGCTTCAGATCAGCACAGAAGTCGTCGGGTAAGTGTTCTTCGCCGACCATCTTCATAAATGTCAGGCGCGGATCGACACTCGATGAAACGACCTCAGCTTCGATTTCATCTCCGTTCGCGAGCACGACACCTTTCGCGCGACCGTTCTTGACGTTGATGTGCGCGATTGGTGCTTCAGTTCGAATCTCTGCGCCGGCTTCACGAGCTGCATCGCCAATCGCATTCGAGATAGCGCCAGTGCCGCCCCGCGACAGTCCCCACGAGCGAAACGCACCATCGATCTCCCCCATGTAGTGATGCAGTAGCACGTAGGCAGTTCCCGGACTGCGCACCCCAAGGAACGTGCCGATAATTCCTGATGCCGACATCGTCGCTTTGAGCACATCTGTTTCGAACCACTGGTCCAGGAAATCAACCGCACTCATCGTCATCAACTGAACCTGATTGTATTTGTCTTCGTCGCTCAGGTTTTGAAAGCGGCGGCCGAGAAAAGCGAGATCTTTCCAGCCTTTTGGATTCAATGACGTTGGATCTGGAGGCGTCATGCTCATGATCGGCTTTACGAAGTGAGCCATCTCGATCATGGCCTTGCCGTACTCGTCATAAGCTTCAGCGTCGAGTTTTGAATGGCGAGCGATTTCACGCCGCGTGCGCATGTGGTCGTTCATGCGCCAGAGGTAGTCGCCATTCGGCATTGGTGTGAACGTGCCGTCGAGCGGAAGAATCTCCAGGCCATGCCGAGGCAGATCGAGCTCGCGAATAATCTCTGGTCTAAGAAGTGAAACAACGTAGGAGCAAACAGAGAATTTAAAACCGGGAAAGACTTCTTCCGTCACTGCAGCGCCACCAAGAACGTGACGGCGCTCGAGCACGACTACTTTCTTGCCCGCGCGCGCAAGGTAAGCAGCATTCACCAGACCATTATGTCCACCGCCGATCACGACGACGTCGTATTTATTGTTCATGTGCTCCCGCAAATAACCGGTTTGCTTCTAAATTAGAAATGTTGCAGATACAGGGTTTATCCGCTGTTCTGGGTTGGCGTCTAAATAAGGCTTATGCCCAGTATGGGATATAACTCGCATACTTCTTGGATGTTCGCGATGGATCATCGGACTTGATTTTCCCCTCATGTAAAGTTTCGGCGATGATCCGGGAGACTGTCTCGGCCCTGCTTTCGGTTAAGCTGAACCTATCACGCAAGCTTGCGTTCGTCATTTTCTCTCCGGTTACGTACCGCAAAACGCAATGCCAATAGCAGGCTCTAATTCTTTCGCCACGATCCATTGATTCAAACTTCTTCTGAGCGTACAGGATCGCCATTGTGTGCCTTTCACCTAATCGAAAATCTGGCGCCGGAAGCCCGTAAACCTCCGTACTGGCGATTACTCGGTCAATGCCTAATCCTTGTTCCTCACAAATACCCAAGCGTCTCATTAATCCTGCAAGACGCTCATTGCGCGATTGGTATTCGTCGGCGAATCGATCAGGAGGAATCATGGGCTTTCCCGGATTCGACACCTCTAGCCGGTCGCTATAAATTTCAACGGTTACAGATGTACCAGTCTCATTAAAATCCTGATGAATCAAAGCATTCGCTACAAGTTCACGAATTGCTTCCTCTGGGAACATCTTCACTTCCCGTCGTAAGGCCTTTCCAATCACTTCATTTGAAGGTACGTGAGAGTTGATGAAATCTATCAAACGGAGAAAGCCAACCGCATATCCCTTCGATCCAGGCTGAAAAACGCGGCTACTCTGCAACTTGTGAGGGCCTTCGTAGACGATTACCCGAGGACCTTTTCTCGCCAATCCCTCAAAATCGTCGAGTCGCTTGCCGAATAGAATGGCTCCTAGATTCGTTATCGAATAACCATTTGTATCTTCAATAATCAGCTTTTCACTTTCAAACTTTTCCAGAACCGCAGGGCGATTGGTGGGATAAGGTTTCGACAGCAGATCGAAGTAAACTTGTGTGTCGAGCAAGCTAATTACTTCCGCAGTTGAGCAGTGTTCCTTGGCAATACGCATTAACCAGTCCGGTCGACCTTCGGCAAATATTTCTCGCAGTCGTTCTGGCCGCATCGACCGCAACTCCTCACCGGATCTCATCAAGTACCTTCCATCATGATCTAACGGGGTTCCGATCGGTCTGGAAGGTATATGGCAAACAACTACACGCCCAGCGGGATGTAATACTTCTTCAACTCTGACGTCGAAATTGAGTGTGTCCAAAATCTTCTTTTGCATGCCCTGCGTATCGTTAACGGCTTTGGTTCCAACGACTGTGCGAGGAAGTTTGTCTGTTACTCCAAGAATAAGTTTCCCACCACCTTCGTTAGCTATAGCGACACAATAATCCAGCAATTTTGGACCGTGAAACCCAGTCCGGGCAGCCTTAAACTCTAATCCCTCACTCTCGTTTGGTGCGCGCATCCACTGTTCTAACTCTTCGATAGTAGTATTCATGACTTACTCGCAAGCACGCGCACGGAGGATCAAGTCATCACATGTACCGCGTTTTTGACGTCAGGAGTGAAGCTTGCTGAAGATTCGTTAGGATACTTATAATCGCTCGCCCTGACAAATTACTACTGAGTTCCACCACAACATGCCAATCGGAACCGCCTTTCACGAACGCACATTCGATCTGTGCGAAAGTCTCAGTTACCGCGAATGGTCCGGCTATTACGCCGTTAGTTCTTATGAATTGCATCACGAGCACGAGTACAACGCGATTCGCAACGCTTCGGCACTGATCGACATTACGCCATTATTCAAATATCGGTTGACCGGCAAAGACGCCACACGGCTGGTCGATCGCGTGATCACGCGAGACATGCGCAAGGTAAAGGTGGGCCAGGTCATCTACACGCCGTGGTGCGATGAGCAGGGCAAAGTGATCGACGATGGAACGGTTTCGCGCCTCGAAGAGAACACCTATCGCTGGACCGCCGCAGATCCGAGTCTGCGCTGGTTCACTCAGAACGCAGCCGGCATGGAAATACAAATCGAAGATATTTCTGAAACCACTGTTGCACTTGCGCTTCAAGGACCGACCTCAGCAAGACTGCTGAAGAGCTTCGTAAAGGATGCTGACATCGAGAATCTAAAATATTTCCGCGTCACCAGCGGAACGCTCGCAGGTGTGCCGGTCGATATTTCCCGCACCGGCTACACAGGCGATCTCGGATACGAGATTTGGATTCCCGCAGAGCACGCTCTAAAAGTTTGGGACGCCTTGATGGAGCATGGAAGGGCGTTCGATATACACGCTGCAGGAATGCTGGCACTCGACGTCTCAAGGATCGAGGCCGGACTGTTGCTGATCGACATCGACTTCAACAGCAGCAAGAAGGCGCTGATCGAGGAGCAAAAGTATTCTCCGTATGAGATGGGTCTCGGACGTTTAGTGAATCTCGATAAGAACCGTTTCGTTGGTCAGAAGGCATTGATTGAAGAACAGAAGCGGGGTCACGCACGAGCGATCGTTGGCTTGGAGATTGACTGGCCGCAGGTTGAGAGTTTGTATGAGGCAGTTGGTTTGCCGCCTTCGATTTCGCCGATTGCTTCGCGAGTTGCCGTTCCCGTTTTCAAAGAGGGCGCGCAGGTTGGTAAGGCTACGTCGAGCACATGGTCGCCAACTTTGAAGAAGATGATTGCGTTGGCGACTGTGAAAAGAGAATTCACTCGGCCGGGCACCCGCTTACAATTTGAGATCACAGTTGAAGCGGTAAGACATCAGGTGCGAGCGACCGTAGTCAAAACGCCGTTCTTTAATCCGAAGCGAAAGACTGCCGTTCCCGTCTAGGTTTTCGTCACTCACTTCTCTGTGCAACCTCGGTGTTCTCAGTGCCTCTGTGGTTGAGTCTGAGGCGCAAAAAGAACCCACCACAGAGACCGGTGGACACAGAGATTGCACAGAGAAACCCAGATCTAACAATGGCTTCAATGCAAAAAATCATCGATGCGTATGACAGTAATGATCCACTCGATCATGCTTCGACCATCCCCGCGTCCTGGTACACGAACCAGGAACTGTACGACCTCGAACTAAGAACCGTTTTTGCTAACACCTGGCATTATGGTGCGCGACGTGATCAGTTGGCTGAACCAGGTCAGTACGTCACAACCGATCTCGCGGGCGAGCCACTAGTCATCGTTCGTGGTAACGACAATAAAACGCGCGCGTTCTTCAATGTATGCAGGCACCATGCAGCGGCAGTGATGACCGAGCCCGAAGGCCAGGCGCCGCAATTGCGCTGTCCCTATCACGGCTGGACCTATTCACTTTCTGGTGAGCTCAAGGGCACGCCTGACTTTGCGGGAGTCTGCGATTTTGCGCGCGAGGACAATGGGCTCGTCCCTGTCGGAGTCTGTGAATGGGAGAATTGGGTATTTGTAAGGCTCAACAACACCGGGCAATCGCTGCCTCACTTTTTGGGAGACGATCTAGTTTCGCAAATTGAGCCATTAAAACTTGACGGTCTTCATTGGCAGGAGCGACGTCATTACAGCTTTGATTGCAACTGGAAAGTTTTTGTCGACAACTACCTCGACGGCGGATATCACGTCCCGCACCTGCACAAAGGTCTCGACAGCGTACTCGACTATAGCAACTACATGATTGAAAACGGAGAGCGCTACTGTTTGCAATGGAGCCCGATCATAAGTGAAGGCGCAGAAGCGCAAACAGGTGCTGTGAGAAAAGGAGAGAAAGCGCTTTACTACTGGATCTATCCAAACTTCATGATCAATTGGTACGACGGTGTGTTGGATACCAACCTCGTGATTCCGAGAGGCGTCGACAAGACTGAAGTGATTTTCGACTTCTACTTTACCGATGTTGTTTCTGAAGCAGCGCGTGCAAGAAACCGCGCGAGTATCGAAGTGGGCCAGCGAATCCAGGACGAGGATGTGGCGATCTGCAAGTCCGTGCAACGCGGCCTGACGTCGAGAGCTTACACCGCCGGCCGGCTTTCCGTGCGACGCGAAGCCGGCGAACATCTTTTCCACCGATTGCTTTACGCCGATCTAAAGGCTGCCATTTAGCGGAAGACATTTAGCCGCAGATTTGCGCAGATAAACACAGATCAGAATTCTTTAGACGAATAAGGGTCGTCGCTCTTTTATTTCTTCAGTTCTGATCTGTGTTTATCTGCGCAAATCTGCGGCTCATACTTTTATGACCCCAAATCAAACTGAACGCGGACGACTGCTGAGGATTCTCGGCGTCGGATTTGGTCTAGCCGTCATCATCGGAAACACAATCGGCGCAGGGATCTTTCGCACCCCCGGAACTATCGCTCAACAACTTCCGAGTGTGCCTCTGTTCCTCGGAGTGTGGGTCGTTGGTGGTCTCTATGCACTGCTGGGTGCGATCTCGTTGGCTGAACTTGGCACAATGCTGCCTCGCTCCGGCGGTCAATATGTTTTCGCGCGTTATGCGTTAGGTGAATATGCCGGATTCATCGTCGGTTGGAGTGATTGGCTCTCAACGTGTGGTGCGACCGCAGCCGTATCACTAGTTGTCGGACAGTTCCTTGGGGTGTTGGTTCCATCGTTGAGCAATTATTCGACGATGATTGCAGCAGGAGTTGCGATCCTCTTTGCCGTCTTGCAATGGCACGGCATCGTTTGGGGTAGTACGACTCAAAACCTGACCAGCTCATTGAAAGCCCTGGCGTTCATGATTCTGATCGTGGCGGCCTTTGTTTTAGGTGGACAGGAAATCGCGCAACCAACGACGACGGTCAATGCGCCGAGCGGTTTTGCCCTCGCAGTAGCGATCGTTCTTTCGCTGCAGGCCGTGATTTACACCTACGACGGCTGGAGTGGCGTCATCTACTTTTCCGAAGAGGTCACTAACCCCGGTAAAGATATTCCTCGCTCACTCATCATCGGTGTTCTGTCAATTATCGCAATCTATCTTTTGGTTAACGCCGCACTGCTCTACGTTCTTCCAATCAACCAGATCGCGGGCCAGAACTTCGCTGCCGGCCTTGCAGCAACCGTAATTTTTGGTCGCTATGGCGACACAGTGTTTCGGCTGCTGACAATCGTCTCAATGTTGAGCGCGATCAATGCGTGTCACTTAATGGCGACTCGTGTTCTGTATGCCATGAGTCGAGACGGACTGTTTTTCAATCGCGTTGGAACTGTAAATCCCGGGGGTACGCCTTCGTGGGCGTTACTTTTGAGCGCGCTCGCGGCAGTAGCGATCATTGTCTTTGGTCAAACATTTGAGAAAGTGATTACGGTAGTCTCGTTCTTCTTCGTTGCGAACTACAGCCTTTCATTCATTTCAGTATTCGCACTCCGACGACGTGAGCCTGAGAAGGAGCGACCGTACCGAACGTGGGGTTATCCGTGGACCACAGGCGCAGCTCTTGTCATCTCAATACTGTTTCTGGCAGGGGCAATCGCCAGTGACACTAAGAACAGCGTGTATGCGTTGTTGGGATTGGGGGTAAGCTATCCGGTATTTCTATTGATGAAGAAGCGAAGGTAGCCTCTCAGGCAGATCCACCGATTTCCACAGATTAAGATTTCGGATTTCGGAATGCGGATTTCGGATTTCGTGTTCCGCAACTTGCAGAGCCTTTGTCCCATCGCACACGCCGCGAACGGTAATTCGTTTGTTGCCGAACACGAAATCCGAAATCCGCATTCCGAAATCCGAAATCTTAATCGGCTTCTTATTCTGCGTTCACTCTACAGCCATCATTATCCGCTTCTAACACACGTACGCTGGATTGGATCTTGTTCCTCTGAAAACACTCCGCGATTGCCTTTCCAATCTGTTTCTCATTTTCGTTAACCAGCGCAATGATGCTTGGCCCAGCTCCGCTCAGTGCAATTCCGAGGAAGCCTTTTCGTTTCTCGATTGCGAGTGCCTCTTTAATCCCCGGCACCAGCGACGCGCGATCAGCTTGATGTAAACGGTCACGCATTGCTTCCCACAAGAGATCGTAGCGGTGGTTCTGGAGAGCCGACGCGAACAACGCAGCGCGCTGAATGTTGAAAACCGCGTCGGATCGGGTGACCGTCCTCGGCAATTGCGCTCGCGCAGCCTGCGTAGATACCTGCGAACGCGGCGAGACCACTACAAACTTAATGTCGCTGGGCCACGCGTGCTTGATCGAAATGGCTTCATCGACATCTTTCCGGCAACTGATCACAAAACCACCATGTAATGTCGCGCCGACATTGTCAGGATGCCCTTCGAATTCTGATGCGAGGTTTTGAATTCGCGCCAGCGGTAGCTCCTTCCCACAAAGCAAACCGGCGAGCGTAATGCCCCCGACGATTGCCGCAGCGCTACTTCCCAACCCGCTCGCCAAAGGGATGTCATTGTGAACGCCTAACTCAACAGCGGGAAGCTGAAGTTGCTCTCTCGCTGCTGCAAATGACATCGCGCGGTAAATGAGATTCGTTGGCCCTTTCGGAAGCGCGCGATTTTCATGCGCACCCGTTGTTCTTACTCTGCATTCCTTGACCCGCGAGCGGACGGTGACGCGAATTGTTAAGTAGAGATTGAGCGCGACACCAAAACAATCGAAACCGGCACCGAGATTTGAAGATGAGGCTGGCAAACAGATCTCAATCGGCGCGGTCGCTTCTTCCTTTTTGCTTCGGTTTGACATGACTTTCCGTAAAAGTAGTTTGCTACTGCGGCAAAGCCGAATTTCAGAATTGCTTAACGACATTACCGCATAACGCTTCACCGTCTTCACACCGAACCAGATTCATGGCGAACACGGTCGAGCGCGTCCTTCAGCGATTGGCGGGAGGACTCAACTCTAACCGGCTTGTTGCCAAACCTCGCGTTGATTTGTTCATCGCGTTCCGTGCGCAGGCTTTGATTGTGATATCCGATCACATAATCAGTATCTTTAAGTACGTGTCCCGTCAGTACGGCGACTACTGAGTGGTCGCTTTTTATGAATCCACTTGCTACCAGTTTCTTTATCCCGGCCACTGTCGTAGCAGAAGCAGGTTCACAACCGATACCATCGCGGCCGATGATTGCTTTAGCGTCAGCAATTTCCTGCTCGCTGACGGTGATGACTTGACCTCGTGATTCAGATACCGCACGCCACGCCTTCTTCCACGATACTGGAGCACCAATCTTGATCGCCGAAGCCAAAGTGTGTGGTTCTTCCTCGTTCGCAAACGCGCCTGACTCAGAATCGCCAGAGCTTTGTTCAGCAAAAAATCGTGCAAAAGGCGCAGCCCCCTCGGCCTGTACGACCGTTATTCGAGGTAAGCGATCGATCAAGCCGAGAGCCAACAGTTCACGAAACCCTTTCCCAAACGCTGAGCTGTTTCCGAGATTTCCACCTGGCACAACAAGATGATCTGGAATCTGCCAATCCAATTGTTCGGCGAGTTCGACCGCTACTGTCTTCTGACCTTCAATGCGAAACGGGTTGATTGAGTTAACCAGGTAGATTGGCTCTTCCTTCGCTATCTCGAGAACCAGTTGCATGCACGCATCAAAGTTACCTTCGAGCTCGAGCACACGCGCGCCGTAGTCGAGAGCCTGCGCAAGTTTTGCGTGGCTTACCTGATCTGCTGGAACCAGAATCGCGCAGGGAAGGTTGGCACGGGCGGCGTACGCAGCGAGACTGGCGGCCGTATTGCCCGTGCTCGCGCAAACTGCCGTTGTTGAGCGCAGAGACTTCGCCTGGGTTACAGCCACAGTCATTCCGGTATCTTTAAAGGAACCGGTTGGGTTCAATCCCTGGTGCTTGAGCAGCAGTGAATCAAGACGGCAATAGTCTGCAGATCTCTGGGCGGTGTAGAGAGGTGTGTTTCCCTCGGTTAGCGTGACCAACTCAGCGTTCTCTTGAAGCGGTAACACTTCTCGAAAGCGCCAAACACCGCTGCGATCTTGCGGAAGTCGAGAAGATAGGCGTTGATGCCACTGCTGTTTCAATGTCGCTGGCTCAATCCTCAACGGTCCGGATGATTCGATATCCAGTAGGCCCGCGCAGCGTGGACACACATAAATACGCTCGTCTAAGTCAAAAGTTGATTGGCAGTCGCGTTCAATACACTTCTGTATGAACTTCTTGTGCGAAGCGCTGTTAGTCGTATCGGCTCTCATGTCCGGAGTTTCCGCGAAAACAATAACCCAGCAGATCCATTAAGTACATTGACGATTGGAGTCATCGCAGATTGTTGATTTCAGATTGACGATTGAATACCCCCAGCGGCAGAAGTTGAGAAAATAATTAGACGCCACCGCTTCACGCTTGCGTGCACCTTGAAGTTGAAAGTTTTCAAATACCGTGCCCAGCAACCAGAGAGGCGCAATTGTTCCAGTGAAACTTGAGCCACTGATGTTTTGCACGTTGCACGTTAAACGATCCCCAACTACCGTTGGGGCATTCCCATCAACAATCATCAATCAAAAATCGTCAATGTATTTGAAACCGTTGACTTTTAGAATCCACTTCACTTAATAAGGCTATGCGGATTTCGACGACAAGGAGATTCCCTCAATGCGACGTTCCACGGTTAAGTTCCTCCTGTTTGTTCTCATACTGATTAGTGCGCCGGCTGTCTACGGGCAGGAGGTGACGCGTGAAAAGACGCGTGAACGGCTTGGCGCGCTGTTGCAGCGCGAAGGTCCCGGTATCAAAGTATCGTTTCGGCAAAGCGATAAGAACCCATTCAACTTTGTCGGCATATTGCGAGACGGCTTGAAGCATGCCGAGAGCATGGAGATCGTCGTCATGGTGAGCGCGAAGGAGACCATAGGCTTCCGCGTTTTCCCGCACTACAAGGGCGGCTACATAAACATCGACAAAGTGCGTAACACAACACAACTTTTGCGACAACTGGTTCAGTTTAATGAGAAGACGTTTTTGTATTGGGGAGCCGACGATGCCGGCGATGTCTTCACCGGTTACACGTTCACGTTGGAGTCAGGCTTTCCTGACGAAGCGCTCAAGATCGTGTTGGCGAGTATCAAGAATTCGGATCAGTTTGTTGGTGAGTTGAGACCTGCCATTGATGGCAGCAGCGGAGCGCCGTAGGAGTTACTTTCGGGCAAAGAATAAAGGGCATCGCGCGTGCGATGCCCTTTATTAACTTGGTAGGAAATAATTGGAGGAAGAGCCCCCTACCTGGCTGAAACGTTAGAAGCTAAACCGAATCGAAGCATCGATGCGTCGATTGTAAGCTGCAGATGCGCCGCCAAAGCCACCGAAGCCGCCGCTCGTAGAAGTCGACTGACCAAACGAACGCGAACTGAGGTTACCGATAGGATTACCAAGGTTCGCGTGATTCAAAAGGTTCTGGAAGTTCATCGAGAACGTGAGACTGTAGCGACCGCCGGCGTTGCCACCGCCAAATCCACCGCCACCGAAGCCGCCGCCACCAAAGCCGCCACGACCGCCGCCGCCACCCGGTCCACCACCGCCGGGACCACCGCCGCCTGGCCGACCACCAGCCATACCGCCACCGATCATGGTGCGCTGGTTACCTTGACCCCCACCCTGGCCGTCGCGGTTTTGCTGATTCGCATTAGCAGATCCGCCCTCACTGCCGAACGTCCAGGTCTTACTGACGCGCATGTTGACACTCACGGAGCCCGGTCCCTCGCCGAAGTTGCGCGGGATGCGCACTTCTCCCACTGCCGGATTCGTATTGAAATTCCCAAACGGCGTACAACGAATTATCAGCGAACACTCAGCTCCCTCGGGAGCAAATGAAGGGCGCTCAGTGAAACGAGTGTCACCGTTCAGGTCTCTGCCGAGCGTGATGTTGAACGGCCGCCCCGAATTCACGATGATGAATGGATTCAAACTAAATCCCCACGGAGCGCGAATGGTTCCGTTGACAACGAAGCGGTGTCTGACGTTGCTGCTGGCGCGTCCGTACTCGCCGCTTAGGTCATACGGATCCGCTGGGAAAGAGCCGGTTCCATCAGCGTCGCTGTTGGCTTTGGCCAGAACGTAGTAGGCCGTAAGCGAGAAGTTTCTGTGGAAACGGCTGTTGAGATTTACTATCAACTGGTTCTGGTTAAATCGTCCCGTAGATTCGTACTCAAAAATGTTGTTGTTGACGCCGAGCGGTCTAACACCACTGCCCGGCACTAATGGGTTGAATGTTCCAGGCAGCGGAGCATTTACCGGTCGTGTGCGCAGAACGTGGAGCGTGCGAACATTTATGTAGCTGGTTGCTATGGTCACGTTATGCGGTAATTGCCTCTCGACGCTGACCACGGCTTGCATGGTGTAGGGAGACTGAAGGTCCTGATTCAGGCGGAAGATCGAAACGGGAACTGCAAACGCCTCTAGCTGATCTACCGTCGGTATCAGTGGGAAGAAATTCGGATTGGGGCGGATGAACTGCCGTTGATTGATTCCGTTCAACCGCGTAGCGTTCAACGTTAGATTCTCACCAACCCGATCATAGAAGACACCGAACCCGCCGCGAACAACCGTCTTCGCCTGTTGACCACCGCCGGGGGACCACGCGAAACCGATACGTGGACCAAAGTTCACATTGCTGTTGATGTTCGACTGGTTCTCGTAACGCAGACCAAGGTTGAGCGTAAAGTTTGGACGCACTTTCCAATCGTCCTGAAGGAACCCACCGAAATCAAACTGGCTAACTTTTGATTCAGGATTGCCGGCTGCGATAGAGAACTGCGTAGCGTTCTGCGCCCCATCTACAACCGACGCCTTGTAGCCGGCCATGGTGCTGAACGTGTAAGTCCCACCAAAGTTTTGCGGCGAAATATCAGTAATGCTTGTGTGGCGAATACGCGCACCAAACCTAAACGCGTGATTGCCGTGGGAGAAGGATGTATTGTTCGTCAGTTCAAACTCGTTCTCGGTATTCGACGCCTGGCCTACTTGAGATCCGCCACCCGTGAATGAGTCGAGCACCTGGATTGTTGGAACGCTGTTATCGCCATCTGAGCGGCTCTGCGAATGACCAAACTGGAACCTCGTCTCGTTGACGATGGTCTTGTTGATGATCGCCGTTTCCGTCAACTGGAAATTATGTTCCGAGTTTTCGATGTCGTACTGAAGTTCGGGAAGGTTGAATCCGCCCACGCCGCCAATGCGTTGGTTTCTTGAGTAGCTATAACGACTGACGAGCGTGTGATTCGGATTGATCTGGAAATCGACTCTGGGGCTGAACGACGTTCGCCGATTGGGAACGGGCACCGTCTCATTGAGGGGAACGATATTATTGTTTGCGTCGAGCACGGTCGCGACGATTACTGCCTCGTCGTCAACATCTCGTTTATCGAAATCAACAAAGAACGAGGCTCTGCGTTTGCTGATTGGCCCACCAAAGTTGCCGCCGTACTGACGCGACTGGTGTGGTGGACGATTGGGCGCGAAGGGGTTACGCGAGTTAAGTGCGTCGTCATTGAAATTGAACGACGCCTGCCCACGAAAACGATCGGAGCCGGGACGGGTCAGGATCTCGATACGACCGAAACCAAGTCGATCGTACTCTGCAGAAAAAGGATTTGAGTTAATACGAATCTCGCGAATCGCGGCGCGAGGTGGCAAGCGTCCACCGCTAAAGCCATCGATAAAAATCTGTCCACCATTTGGACCAGCTGATGGGCCAGCCAGCGCTTGCAGTGCCGCAGCTAAATCATCCGGATCATCGGGTAGGGAATCCAGATCGTCGCCCTTCAGCACGATCGCGCCTGCATTGTTGTCAGCCTCGGTGCTCAGATTGCTGTTATCAGCAGCGACAGTTACTTTCTGTTCTTCTATCGTGACTTTTAAAACGATGTCGAGTTGTTGGACCTTGGCGGGAGCGATTTCGACTTCAGCGTTCTCATAGATACTGAAGCCGGAGCCAACGGCGCGAACGGTGTATTTGCCTGGAGCCAGACCGTTGATTGTGTAGGTGCCGCCGTCGTTGGTGACAACAGTTTTTTCGACGCCTTGAGCATTGATCGCAGTCACAGTAACGCCGACAATGGCGCCCCCAAGTTCATCAAGAACCTGGCCCTTGAGTCCGCCCGCCCGCTGTTGTGCCGCTACCGTGCTGGCGCACAGAGCAATTAGCAGCAATATTCTCTTCATTCGAAGCTCCTTTGATGGGTGCTAATGGGTGCGGACCAGACTGCGTACGCTCCTAGCAAGTAAGACATAATTCTACCGAAATTGGTCGTAAAGAGTCTGTCAACGCTTTGTAAAGTTTTGTAAGTTCCGGTGGGTTTACGGTTGACAATTCTTTACGGAAGAAAGGCCACAGTTCCTGTAGCATGAACGGGCGCTTGCCCAGAGTAGAAATATGCATTTGAATTACGTTGAACAACCGATGGAACGAGTTCTTGTCATCGATGACGACGTAGGCCTTTGCGAGTTGGTCGGCGAGTATCTACAGCCCGAGGGTTACACCGTCGAAGCAATTCACAACGGTGAGCGCGGCATCGACCGCGCGCTTTCAAACGAGCATGATCTTGTTGTGCTGGACGTAATGTTGCCGGGGACAAACGGCTTCGACGTTCTGCGTCGCATCAGAGCGCGCTCGCGTATTCCAGTGTTAATGCTGACCGCGCGTGGCGATGATGTCGATCGCATTGTTGGTCTCGAGATCGGGGCTGACGATTACTTGCCGAAGCCATTCAATCCACGTGAACTGGTGGCGCGAATTCGAGCCGTGTTACGACGCACACAGCCCACCGAGTCGGCTCCGGGTCAACGCGAAGTACTTCAGGTTGGCGACATTGAGATGGACAGCAACACGCGCAACGTCAGGCGTGCAGGCGAGGTAGTTGAATTGACCGGTGTTGAATACGATCTACTTGAAATCCTGTTACGTAATGCCGGGCAGATCGTGAAGCGAGAAGAGCTTGTGAAGGACGTGCTTGGACGTGAGCTATCGCCGTTTGATCGTAGCATTGATATGCACGTGAGTAATCTTCGCAAAAAGTTGGGCCACCAGGTCAATGGCCTTGAGCGCATCAAGACTATTCGCGGAGTCGGATACATCTACGGCGCACCTTCGGATAGACCAGAATGAATCTTCCAATCCGTAGTCTGTTTTTAAAGATCTTCCTTTGGTTTTGGCTCGCGATGATTATCGCGAACGTAGCACTGTTTGCAGCGGTGGCCATAACGCGTCCAACGCCGACTGGTCGATCCTGGCGAGATCTTACGAACGTGACGCCGAACGCACAGCGCGCTGGTGAGATTTACGATCAGGAAGGTTCAGCAGCACTCGCTGCGTTTCTACAAGAAAGAGACAGGCGGGCTGGAATCAACGTTGTGTTCTACGACGTTAATGGTAATGAGTTGTCGGGGAGAGTTCCTCCACCGGGCGCCACTGAACTGGTTGCGAAAGCCGCACAGGCTGACGATATTGAATTCAATTTTGCAGGCCCGCACACACTGGTTGCAAAGCCAATCGTAACCCCGAAGGGTAACAAGTATTTCTACGTTGCAAACATTCCGCGTGCACCATTCCAAATTAGCCTGCAGCCGCTAGCGCTTCGCTTGCTAATCGTCCTATTGATTGGCGGTCTCTTCTGTTACGCCCTCGCAAAGTATCTTACGACTCCCCTGCAAAAACTTCGGTTGGCTACGAATGAGTTGGCTGCAGGAAAGCTGGGAGCTCGTGTAACTACGAAGCTGGCAAATCGTCACGATGAAATCGGACAGCTCGGACGCGACTTCAACGGCATGGCTGAACGTCTCGAAACGATGGTGCTCGCACAACAACGACTGCTTGGCGACATCTCGCACGAACTGAGATCACCGCTGGCACGCCTGGGAGTTGCACTCGGACTTGCACGACAAAGATCAGGTGCTGAAATCAAGGGTCAGCTCGATCGTATTGAACGTGAGTCAGACAGTCTAAACGAGATGATCAGTCAGCTGCTGACGCTGACTCGCCTTGAGAGTGGAACTGATGGCAGAAAGAAAACAGATGTCGACTTGGCCGCACTCGTTCGCGAGGTTGCGGACGATGCTGACTTCGAAGCCCGCAGCACGAATCGCAGTGTCCAGGTAACCAGCATCGATAAGTGTTCAATTAATGGCGTCGAAGAGTTGTTACGCAGTGCAGTCGAAAACGTGGTGCGCAACGCGGTGAGATTCACTCCTGAAGGAACTGCGGTGGAAATCTCGTTGCGGAAGCAAAATGGATCGCGCGACAACTTCGCAATCATTAGCGTAAGGGACCGCGGCCGCGGAGTTCCGGAAGAAGCGCTCGAGAGAATCTTCCGGCCGTTCTATCGAGCAGAAGATGCACGTGATCGTCAGAGTGGTGGTGGCACTGGCCTGGGCCTTGCGATTACTGAGCGAGCGGTGCGTCTGCATGGCGGAAGTGTCAAAGCTGCGAACGCTCCCGATGGCGGACTTGCGGTTGAGTTAAGGCTGCGAATGCCTGACGGGATTGAGTTGAATGGCCACACGACGAATATTTAAGGATGAAGGATGAGGGATGAAGGATGAAGGAAACGAGATAGCCTTCTCAACCCGCTTTCATCCCTCATCCCTCATCCTTCTCCTTCTTCTTCTCACCAACTGATCCTCCACAAACTTAACAGCACCGATCCAGATGAGCGCTGCGGTGAAGCCTGCGATCACGTCGGTCGCGTAATGCACACCGAGATAGATCCGCGATAGACCAATCAGGAAAATGATCACTGCGGCAGTGATTCCAATCGCGATGCGCAATCTCCGACTCTTGATACGTGCGTTCACGATGACGGCGAGCGCTCCGAAGAAACAGAAGCTGGCGAGCGAGTGACCGCTCGGAAAACTCCACGACTTTGGTGTCGCCAAATTGAAGAACGGCTCCGGCCGAACTCTCTTGAATGTCAGCTTGAGAGTGATGTTCAGAAGTGAAGCGCCGATCATTGTCACTGTCAGGAGAATCGCCTCACGCTTCCATTTTCTGAATATGAAGCTGAGCACAATGATTGTCGTAGCGCCGAAAAGAAACCTCGTCCCTCCGAAAAACGATATCCCACGCATGATGGTTGTGAGTGTGGGAGAAGCGAGTTGATGCACGGCTGCGCGCGTCGCCTCGTCGAACGCCAGTGTGTCGCCTTCAAGAACTTCGTCGGTAAGCCATCCGAAAAAGACGAGCACGCCGATCGCGGCAATGAGTGCGACGAGTAGCGAGAGACTTAGTTTTTCGAGCAGGCGTTTTGGTGCGAGCATCGGCGAGCGAATAAAGTATCACAGAGCAAGGATGAAGGATGTTCGATAAACCTTTTAGTTTGTCGTCAGGGTGCGGTAGACGCAATCGACGCGTGAATGATTCCTGTTCAGTTGGTGCACCTGATGACAACGACAAACTGAAGTTTATCGAACATCGTTGAGCAGATACTCCAGCTTATGTCGTTTGAGGAAGTCGTTGAAGCGCGCGTCTTTTCGCAGTGAATCCAATTGCCAGTCGTACTTAAGCGATGACAGCATCACGCGATTCAGATTGATCTTTTCCAGCCACTCGAAAGCTTTGTCTTTTTCGCCAAGAGCTGCGTAAATACACGCGTACGAATAAGGCGCTCCTTTATCACCAACCTGTTTCTGCAGCGCAGCCATCCCCTTCAGGGCTTCTTCTCTGCGACCGGCAACGGCATACGCATAGGCCTTTTCCATCATAAGATATTCGTCATCTGTTTGCGGAAGCTTTGCCAGTTCCTGAATCCCTTCCTTAAACATCCCTTTTGCGAGATATGCTTCACCAAGATTCATCCGAGCCGCCATCAGAGTCGGTTCAAGTTCCAGCGCTCGCTGCGAATACTTGATTGATTCGTCCGTTTGCCGGGCCGTTAGCAGAATGCCACCCAGCGCTGCGTTCGGCACCGGCGACGCCGGATCCAACTGCTGTGCACGACGCATGTGTGATACGCCTTCCTCAAGGCGCAGACCAAACATCAAGAAGTATGCATACCTTAAATGAGCGACTGAATAAGTTGGATTCAACTCAATCGCCCGGCGGAACTCTGTACCCGCTTCATCCGTTTGTCGCCGATTCATATGGATGCAAGCTTTTACAGTGTGCGCTTCGGCGATACTGTCGTCGATGTGCAACGCACGATCAGCTGACGACTCGGCACGAGCAAGGGCTTCGTCAATCGGTCGTGATCTGTATTCATCAGTGCCACTGAGGAAATAGCAGTCAGCGAGAATTGCGTGAGCCAGTGCGAACTCGGGGTCCTTCGCTACTGCTTGTTCGAGGTAGTTAATCGCTTTGGCCAGATTGTCTTTGGTTCTTCTGTTCCAAAAATTCACGCCCATCAAATACGCCTGGTATGCGTCCGCGTTTGTTGTCGATTTCACCCATAGCGTCTTTTTAGTTGAAGCTGAGAGTTCGGGTATCAATGAAGTCGCCAACTGTTCGGAGATGGAGTCTTGCAATACGAAGATGTTACTTTGACGTTCGTCGTATTTCGCGGACCAGACAGTTTTCCCATCACTCAGACGAATTAACTGCGCGGTTACGCGCACCGTATCGCCCTGCCGCTGGACTGTTCCATCGAGCACAGCGTCGACGCCAAGTTGTTTGCCGATTGCGATCGCGTCCTTATCCTGGTCTGTGAATCTGAAAACGGATCCGGTAGGCAACACCGTCAGTTCGTCGAGTCGACTTAACCGGATGATCAGCGCGTCAGCCATTCCCAAACCCAACAACTCGCTTTCACCGTTCGTTCCGATCGTTTTGAAAGGGAGCACTGCGATCGATTTACCGGCCAGTCCCGCGGTTGCCGTTCTGCGCTTGAACCGGTAGCCGAAAGCGATCACCGCTAGGAGTACACACACTGCGATAGCAGCCAGATACAAATTGGTGCGGCTTCTCCCGCGGTGCTGAGTGAGCATCACTGATTCGCGATCTTGCGCGTCACGAACCAATGAGGTTTCAGTTAGCTCGTCGTGTGATTCATTTAATTGGTTGACGTCACCGATAAATCGGTAGCCACGCTTCGGAATTGTTTCAATGTACTGTCGGTCAGTGTCGTTGCTGGTCAAGGCTCGACGGAGAAGTGAAATGTTTTGCGTGAGGCTGCTTTCTTCGACGAAAGTGTCAGGCCACAGCTGGTCCATCAGCTCCCGCTTCTCAACGACGTGACCATGGTTCTCTACGAGAATTAGGAGAGTGTCAAAGACCTTCGGACTCAGAGGCACCAACTCGTCGCCGTGCTGGAGCAGCCGTTCAGTTACATTGATCCGAAACGGCCCAAACTCATAAAAGCTTAATGGTCGGCGATTCATTTCTTCACCACTACTGTCCGTAATTTTGGAAACATAACAGGTGAGGTTTGCGCTGTACGATTTGATGGTTGCGAATCAAATACCGTTTCCCATCTTTCCAACTGAAAGCTGACTAAACTTCGAGGGATTCAGATGGGTCTCACAAATCTATCAGAAATTTATCCGACAAAATCTAGGACATCTCTCGCCGCACCTCGCTACAGTTTCGAGTGCAATTTGTCTTAAGGGGAAACGCTGATGATGAATCACCCGTTAACATCGCTGAGTCGTTACAAGGTCACGCAGGTCCACCGCGAACCTCGCGATACAAATCTGGCGAGAAGGATCGGTTTGCTCAGAACCGTCGTTGCATCGTTGAGCCAGGCTGTGGAGGAACTCGAAGACATCCAGTTGCCGCCGCTCACCGAGCAGTTTGATTTCTACGATGAAGTGCGCCAGTTTGAAATCCTGTTAATTAGGAAAGCACTCAGAACCACAAGAGGTTCGCAGGTCGCGGCTGCCAGGCTGCTTAAGTTAAGACCCACGACATTAAATGCAAAGATCAAAAGCTACGGGCTTTTTGCGGCCGAAAGGGAGGGATGAATCATGAACGGGCTACAACACAATTCCAGTTCTCATGCCGCACCTATAATTTCGACAGATGGTTGCTCATCTTCATCGCTGGTTGATCTGCCGCAGGTCCATCTCACCTATCCGGCCATTGCCGACGCGCGCGTCGCGTCGTTGAAGGTATTGGTTTTCACGTTGTTAAGTGAGATCGAGTCGCTCGAGAATCGTCTGGAGAATCCCGACGCGTCAGCCTTCAGTTTGCAGGAGGAAGTACATCGATTCGAAGCAGCACTGATTCGTGCGGCTCTAAGCAAGACTGGTGGCCGGCAACGACGCGCAGCGCGTTTATTGGGGACGAAAGTTACAACACTCAATACGAAAATCAAGAGGTATGGAATCTCCTGAGACATTGAAGATTGATGATTGAAGATTGATGATTGTTGATTAGAGGTTGGCGGTTTTCGTTGCTGCATCCTTGGTGTTTGAGTGAAAGCAATCAGCAATCTACAATCGACAATCTTCAATCCCCTTGCTTCTTCACCTTCTTAAGTGTGCTACTCCTCTCAATCACTGCATCCAGATCACGGGTGGCCTGATTCGCCTGACCCAACTCAATCACGCTTGTCTTTTTAAAGATCGGGTTATTCACAAAACTCATCACCGACTTATCCAATAACAGTAGCTCCGCTTTCAACTCTTGTGTGTTTGAGATCCCTTCTGACGGTTTGAGCGGTTCTTCTTTTTTCTCTTCTGACTTAGGCAGCCCGAGGTTGGATTTCAGACGCGTTGCTTTCTTTCCGATCTCACCGACCATTCGCGCGATGTATTTGTAGTCGACCTCTGGTTGTGACCACGCGGTTGCCATCATCTGGTTGTTCAGCGCCTGGAGATCTCGAAAGTCGTCGCTTATCTGTTTTTGAATTGCCAGTCTGACAGCGTTAGGACCATTGGGTTTTATTTTTTGTAGGTCTACCGCCCGATTAGTATCGATGCGTGAAAGCTCCGACACTATGTCACGCAGCGGTCGCTCTCCCGGCCGCTGAGCGTCTACAATTCCAACAGCGAATAGGATTACCGTGAGCACTCCGATAAAGGAGCAGTGGGTTAGTTTCAAGTCTCTGCGCAACCCCAGCGTTCCTGACGATTCGGCGGTTGATCTGAAGGCCCGATAAGAATCAAAACGCCGATATGATGAAACTACTGAGGATGCGCAGAGATTTGAAACCGACCGCATGATCCATCGCTCCTTGACGCCGTATCTGCGTGGAGAA
>DATIBJ010000096.1:0-9789 GCA_035457565.1 Pyrinomonadaceae bacterium
GCTGCTCGAGTTACATAAGATCCCTGAGAAGAAAGACCAAAAGGATGTTCTCGACACGAGTGAGAAGCAGCAGCTCGTGCTCGAGAGACTGAACAGGTACATCCGACCGTCGTCATATGAAACGCTAAGTACGGATGAAAAATTAGAGATCAGGGATTTATTGAATTTCCTCAGATGTGAAATATGCGAGCTCCACCAGATGCTACGGCGAGATGGTCGAAAACTTCAGTCGCCGTTATCGACACCCGAAGGGTCGCCTGAACGGGACTTTGCCAAAGCGCTCCAGAATATCAAGTTGAGTGACAACTTGCTCAGATACCTTCTAGGCACAGTTGACGAGTCAGGTAACGATCAATCGTTCTCCAAACTTAAACCGGAGGATGCTGTACTGCGCGCAAAGCGTTTGTTTGAGGACAAGTCAACCGCGTCGAAGTTCCAGGCAGAGACTCTTCGCTCAGACTTTAACACCGCTGCCACTGCGCTTCGACAGGTTATCGAGCCCATTGTTACGAGAACATGGGAAAGATGCGAAAAGCTATTCGGTATTGAAAACGGACTTGAACTCATCAAGTCTAAGCCGGAGTGTGAGCTGCCAACAAAACTGAGTCCTCACACGAAAAGTGTCCGCGCTTACCTGTGGCACTACATGCGAAAGTTTGACGACTACGATCAGGTTCGCTTTCCGATCATGTATGGAACCGAGGCTGGCGAAACCGATCCAGTTGAAGTGTTTCGTATCTCACCGGAAGATGCACCCAGTCTCATAGATGAGCGTGAAGAAATTAAGAAACCCAACGGCAGACTGAAGCTCGCGGGTACTACCCTCCACCATTTTGGTGCATTCCTCGATCGCATGTGGCGACAGAACGACATTATGTGGGGTCGCCTCGATGGCGCCGAACGGTTGATTACGGCAATGATGCCTTACCCGTACGATGTTAATGTGCGAAAGGCATTGATTAAGGAAGCGCACGCGATAATTCTTCGGGAAGAGCTTTCGACGGAAAGCCGCGCTCAACTTTCTATGTTGATGTCAGAAGCGCTGATTCGTGCAAGTAGTGGTGAACCGATTGAAGATGCAATCGATCGCGTCACAAGAGAGCTTACGGATTCGTCACCGGTCAGAACACGGCTCGCTTCCGCTATGACAGCTATTTTCGACAACGATCTGATCAAGACCGACGATGACAAGCTGCTGACATTCGTAAAGCTGGGTTACAGCGTCAATCGGCGTCTCGATTCTAAGGCAGTCCTTGAGACTATCTCTCGATCCACTCAGACGATCGGCGGAATCTTTGAAAACCTGGCGGACAAGAATGGGCTTGATGGTCGAAGCTTGTCCTGGATTGCTCGCCTTGGGCAGTTTTTCTGGGGGTTGGTCCAAGTAGCAGTCCCTAACAGTATCCGACACGACCTTGCCAATCATTGGCTTAAGTTACTTTACATGTTCGAGCTCGTGGTGATCGTCGGCGGCATCCTCTTGGCCCGACCAGGTGCTCAACAATTCGGTTGGTTGGCTTTCGGAATAACAGCGTTTTTGAATGTACTTAAACTGCTGCTGACGGACATGATGCGAGGTAGGAAGGCAGTGAGACGTATGGGCATTGTGATCGTCGTTTCACTAGTCTCCCTGTTTTTATCAATCGGAGTCCTGAAAGTGGCTGGACTGCTTGGGTTCACAATTCGCGACCATGCGCCACTCTCATTCTTATCAATGCTCGCGTCAAGCTTGCTGCGCAGGACTGGACCAATTCAGCCTTTTATAGTTCCGCTGCTTTTGCTCGCCTTCGTTGGCATTCTTCTGGCAGTACTTAACGCCGCGGAAGTGATCGACTTCTTCAAGTTTTTCCGACGAAGCTCCCTGCCCAAAAGCGATGACTTCAAACCGATTACACTTCGTCGTTTTAAAAAGAGCGCGATGGAAAAGATTCACCGCTGTCCGGATTCTTCCGGTGTAGCTTACGTCATCCCGGCACGGCTATCGACTGAACCGCCAGCAGCGTGGACCAGTTCTTTCCTGGCGAAGTGGAACGAAAACCATCGGGATCGCACAATCAGGATCTATCGAGATACGATTAGGTTCTCTTCAGACCTCAAGAGCGTACCCACAGTTTGGGGACAGCTCAAGGCAGTTATTGCCGATACCAACTCCAAATATTCCGAAGATCTCAAGAGTCAGCGGTCCGATCTTAATAAACGGGAGCAAGGCGAAACGAATCGGCGCGTTGAGGAGTTGAACAACAAGTGGAACACGCTGAAGGACCTCAGTTAGGCGATGAACTGGCTTCACTCAACAAGTCTTCTTGTTTATTCCCGCGAGAATAGTTTCGAACCTCACTAGCTGGAGCACGCCTTGACTCATGTTTGATCTATCGAGATGATCCAAGTACCAAACTTGTTCACTCGAGAGGTCTACATGTCTAGTCACGCGTTCATTCAACTCGATGTGTTTACGGATCAGCCATTCTGCGGAAATCCATTGGCAGTCTTTCCTGAAGGCGAAGGTATCAGCGACGAAGATATGATGAAGATCGCGCGCGAGATGAATCTCTCTGAGACCGTCTTTGTTCTGCCGCCGAATCCTAAGACAAGTGAAGACGGTCCCGATGTGCTGCGCCGACTTCGCATTTATACGCCCGCTCGCGAAATACCATTCGCGGGCCACCCGGTTGTCGGTACGTGGAACATTCTCGCGCGTGAAGGTGTCGTGCCGGTACCTGAAGGAGGAACCGGATGGACGCGTATCCATCATGAAGTCGGCATCGGAGTACTTCCGGTTGATATCGAATTCAAGGACAGCGTGCCCGTGCAGGTGGTGATGACGCAGGGAAAACTTCAAATACTTAATGAGATTGACGAATCACAGGAACAAGCCGAATTGGCCCGCGCACTCGGTCGCGCGAGAGAGGATCTCGATGAGACATTACCGATTCAGGTGATTTCAACCGGGTTGACGTGTCTCGCTGTACCGATGCGTTCGCTGGCGGATTTGCGAGATTGCCGCGTTAATAGTTCACTGCTCGGAGAGATCTACACACGTCGAGGCGCTGTCGGATGCCTTGTCTTTTCGCGTGAGACTCTTGAAGTCGGCGAGTCGCTTGCGCACGCGAGATTCTTCGCACCGGCTGACAACATCGCTGAAGATCCTGCGACGGGAAGTGCGTGTGGGGCGTTAGGAGGTTATCTCATTCACCATGGCGCACTGGAACTGGAACCTATCGAGGGCAAGTACAAGTTCGTTATCGAACAGGGTGATTTTATTCATCGTCCAAGCCGGATTCGTTTGGAGGTAACGGGTAGGCCAGGTGACGTGAGGCAAGTCCGCGTCGGTGGACCATCGGTGGTAGTCGCGCACGGAGAAGTTGAGTTTTAGGTCTTGGGCCTTTGGTCCTTGCGTTGGCTAATGTTCGATCGTGTGTCATGACTTCATGACACATGATTGAGTCCTGCCAGAAGCAACAACTGCAAAGCACCAAGGACAAAGCACAAAGTACATCGACCGAAACGTAACGATGGAAACTGCATTCGATCTCATCATCATCGGCGCTGGACCAGCTGGCCTTTCTGCAGCGGAAGCCGCACAGCGGGAGGATCTGTCGTATCTCGTCATCGAAAAAGGAACGATCGCCGACACGATCCGAAAGTATCCGGTCGGTCGGACAATGTTCTCCACTCCCAATGAAGTCGAAATGCAGCCCGGGTCTTTGAAACCACTCAAGGAAAAGCCGACGCGCGAAGAGCTGTTGTCGCATTACATTCACTTCGTTCTCGATAACAATCTACGAGTCAACACAGGTGAGAAGGTTGAGGATGTCACCGGCAACATCGCGAGTGGCTTCACGATTCGCACGAATAGAGCCGAGTACACGGCCGCTCGAGTTTTGTTCGCGATCGGCGCCATGGAGTTTCCACGTCGGTTGAACATCAAAGGTGAAGATCTTGAGAAGGTGCATCATCTTTTTGTCGAACCGTACCCTTACGTGCGAAAGCACGCGCTGGTCGTTGGTGGCGGCAACAGCGCGGCCGAGGCTGCGCTTTTCCTTTCGGAAGAAGGTGCGCGCACGACGATGGCAATCTGGCGCGAGGATTGGGAGAACCGCGACCCGAAAGCTGGAGCGATGAAGCATTGGGTGCGCACACCCCTCGAAGGTGAGATCGCTGCCGGACGTCTGCGCGTCGTCTTGTACAAGCATGTCGACGAAATCCGCGAGAAAGAAGTCGTGCTCACAACTGAGAGCGGCGAATCGATGACGATTCCCAACGATGTTGTCTTTGTTCTCGTAGGTAGCGAGGCCGATTTAAGTCTGCTAAGACGGCTCGGCGTTAAGACGGAGCCTGGCAAGCTCACAGAGGTGCCCGTTTATGATCCTGAAACTTTTGAGACGAATGTGCGTGGGATATACGTCGCCGGTCACTTTACCCACGCCCGACACATCAAACCGGCGATCGATGTTCCGCGTCGCATCGTGCCGCTAATTGCCAAAGACTTAAGAGACTCGATGGACGTCGCTCTCAAGTGAAATGTACGGAGATTACTGCCGCGAGCCGCATCAGGGCGTCACTCGCTAAACAATTCAAGGTGCCAAAGATGAGTGAAACAATTCAAGCTGCGGTAATCGCAGGTCGGGAGGGTGGTTCACCCCCGTTCGAGTTCCGTAGCGCCAACTTCAAATGGACGTCGAACTCTGCGAATGAGGGTTGAGTTATGGAACTCGAGCCGGGGGTTTTGCCTCAAAAGTCATACATCTAGCGTGAATCGGCAGTATTTTGAACCTCGTTACTACCGAAATCGATTTTTGAGGCAAGGCTGATGGGGGTAAACCGCCTTCCTAACCTGCGATTCATGTAGCTTGAGTTGTTTTTGTGAAGCTTGACTGCTCGTGCTTGGCGCGTTGAATTGCTCAATGGTTGGGAACTAATGGCTTTCTTTCGGTGTCAAAATCTCGTACTTCCATCCCTCAGATCCGAAAAGAGAATAGCTCATGCGTAAGCCCATCTTCGTCGCGATAGTGCTTTCGGTAATACTCTCAAACAACGCGTCAGCTCAGAAAAAACCTGAAGCTCCCGTTTCGCAACTCTGCACTCGTAACAGCGCGTTGGATATCATTCAGCAACAAACCGCTGGCGCTAAGACTTTCGATAATCCAGTTCAACGCATTGCAGTGATGGTGAGGGCAGCGGATCTCATGTGGCCCCATGAACCGGCGAAGGCGCGCGCGGCTTTTACTGAAGCATTCGATTTCGCAACCATCGACTTTAAAGAAAAAGGCGATCAGACCGTGCGCGACGGTCGTATGCCGATGAACCTCCCCGACCAGCGCTACCTGGTGATTGGCGCAATTGCGAAACGTGATCCGGCGTGGGCACGCAAGCTAACTGCCCAAGTAATCGAAGAATCCAAATCCGAAGCGGCGACAGATACTGCCAAAGATTCCTCGAATCCTCTGCAAAAGGCTGAGAAGTTGTTTGGGGTGGCACTGTCGCTGATCCGCACGGACGTAAACTCCGCCCTCGTATTCGGTCGAATGACGTTCCGTCAACCAGCCTCGCTCTATCTTCCACTGTTCACCTACAAGCTCGCGGAAAACAACAAGGCGCTTGCAGATACTTTCTATGCTGAAGCTCTCGCGGCTTACGGCAACTCGCCGATGGACCAGTTCCTTTACTTGTCATCTTATCCATTCGCAAACGATCGCGAAGCAGGAGAGATGCCGGCTTGGATGGGCTACAAAGTGCCAGCATCAGTAACACCTAATCCAACTTTGCAACGCGCTTTCATGCAGGCGTTATTACGCCAGGCGCAAGCGCTCAGTACGAGGACAACCGAAGCCCGGCCCGGTGCACGCTATTCCGAAGCAGCACAGATCTGGATGGCGCTCAGTCGACTGGAGAACAAAGTACAAACCTTCGTTCCGGATTTGTCCCCCGCACTACAAGAAGCTAAGGGCAGCATGTTTGTGTTGATGTCGCAGAAGGACCAGGAACGAACTGCTGCAAACCTGATAGAACCTCCAAAGCAGACGTTCGCCGAAAAGATCGAGGCCGCCGAAAAGCAGACAAATCCGGCCCGCAGGGAGAGCGGGATAGCACTTGCGATCCTCGGTGCGCCAAAAGACGAGCCGTTGGACGTTGTTATCGCAGCGGCGGATAAACTGGAGGATTTGGGCTTGCGGGCACAGGTACTCAGCCGTCTTTATTTCAACCGTTCTCAAGAGGCGCTCAAGAACAATCAATTTGATGAAGCGAGACGACTCGCGAGTAAGGTCGAGCAGTTGGACCAGCGGGCCTACCTGTATTCGATGATAGTTTCAGAGTCGATCAAAGCCGCCAAAAATGATATTGAGATTCGCGAGATTCTTGAAGAAGTACTAGCGGTGACCGCGAAAGCACCGAACACGGAAGTCAAAGCACGAGCACTACTGGCAGTTGCCTATCTTTTTGCGAAGGTCGATGCAATCAGAGGCGTTGGCATACTCGGCGATGCAATCAAAACGATAAATCAAATCGAAAACCCGGATTTTTCTCGCGAGCAGATCCTTACTAAGATCGAGGGGAAGGAATTCGGCTTCTATTCGGCGCTTAATACGCCTGGCTTTAATCCGGAGAACGCGTTTCGTGAGATGGGCCAGTTTGATTTCGACGGTTTGCTTTATCAGTCAGGACAGTTTACGAACAAGTCTCTGCGGAGCATGACTACGCTCGCACTGGTTGAGCCGTGTCTACTACAAACCGTGCCAAAGAAACCAACTGCGAAAGCTTTGCCGTCAAACTAGACGCACACTCCGTTAGGAGTGCCATGTTTATAGAGTCGCGGCAACCCCCACAAGACATCGCGGTTCGGACGAGCGGACAAACAAGTTGCGATTTGCCATTCAAGCGGCGTGTCCGCTCGTCCGACCCGCGCCGGAGGGGTTGGAGGTCACGGCCTATAAACATTGCAATCCTGACGGAGTGCAGACCGAAAGCACCAATCCATACCCGATGAATCACGCCGGCAACAACGCCTTCTTCGCTCGACGACTTCGCGTCTCTGAACTCTTCGAGGCGAGGATTTCTTCTCGGAGCATTCGCTGTTGGGCCTTCGTCAACTTTTCCCAATTCGTTTTCGCCGTTGAGCTTTTCGCAAGCAGTTCATTCAACTCGTCAGGCAGATCCTCCGAAGCCAAACGGATCTTCAAAGTAACTTCGTCTCCTGTTTCCAGCTTTGCTTTCTTACAAAGCGGCTCCGGCAGATCGATCCACCAGCAATTACGATCATCCCAACGCTTCATCGAACGCCGGCCCAGTTCAGTATCATTGATGGTGCCTTCGACGACCGTAGTATCGGATAGTTTCCAGGGAGCGACCGCATCGAGCGGAATCGTTACGAGTCGTGAAAACTGCGGATGGTGACGACTGACTATTGATGTAACGGTAATATGTTTTGGTTTTGGCATTCTGAAAGTCTGCCGATTGATGATTAAGGATTGATGATTGAAGATTGAAGATTGATGATTGATGATTGATGATCTGATGATTGAGGATTGATGATTGTTTTGGTTGATGATTGCTTCTAACTAAGAACTTAGAATCAATGAAAAGCTGGGAATCACCAATCATCAATCTTCAATCTTCAATCATCAATCTTCAATCTTCAATCTTCAATCTTCAATCAGACACCTGTCGTTCGCGACGCGCAACTCCTGTCGCACGAGCCGCTGCTTCCACTTCACGCGCCACAGCTTCGGCAACTCGCTTATCAAAAACTGACGGCACGATGTATTCAGGATGAAGTTCGGCGTCGGTAATAATTCCGGCGATCGCATTGGCCGCGGCGAGTTTCATTTCTTCATTGATCCGCACCGCTCTGCATGCGAGCGCGCCGCGAAAGATTCCCGGGAACGCCAGAACGTTATTGATCTGATTCGGATAGTCAGAACGCCCGGTCGCCATTACCGCAACGTGTGGCGCAGCCTCCTCCGGCATGATCTCCGGTGTTGGGTTTGCCATCGCGAACACAATGGGCTTCTCTGCCATCTGTTGAAGATCCTGAACATCAATGACTCCGGGAACCGATAAACCAAAAAAGACGTCCGCTCCTTTTATTACTTCATGCACAGATCCCTTCTCGACGCTTTGATTCGTGTTCTGTGCGTACCAGTCCTTGACCCAATTCATATTCTCACGTCGGTCACGGTAGATTGCGCCTGATTGATCACAGCCGATGATATTCGTTACGCCGGCTGCCATTATGATTTTTGTACACGCCACACCAGCCGCTCCGACCCCATTCACAACCACTTTCACGTCGCTCATGTTCTTGCCGACAATCTTTAGCGCATTGATTAAGGCTGCGAGTACTACAACGGCAGTACCGTGCTGATCGTCATGAAAGACAGGAATGTCGAGCTCTTCTTTCAGTCGCTCTTCGATCTGGAAACATCGCGGGGCCGATATATCTTCCAGATTTATTCCCCCAAACGCAGGGGCGATGGCTTTGACGATACGAACGATCTCATCGGGATCTTTTGTATCCAGGCAAATTGGAAAGGCATCGATTCCGGCAAACTCTTTGAAGAGCATTGCCTTTCCTTCCATGACAGGCATCGCGGCTGCGGGTCCAATGTCTCCCAGGCCCAGCACAGCGGTTCCATCAGTGACGACAGCAACTGTGTTCTTCTTGATCGTGAGCGTAAATGCTTTTTCGGGATCGTCGTGAATCGCCTCGCAAATACGAGCCACACCTGGTGTGTACGCCATCGATAAGTCGGCTCGTGTCTTCAAAGGCACCTTCGATATGACTTCGATCTTGCCGCCCAGATGCATCAAGAATGTCGGATCAGAAACATTGATGACTTCAACGCCATCGATGTCTCGAGCAGCATCAACGATCTGCTGAGCGTGCTCGGTGGAAGTTGAACTGACCGTGATATCGCGAATTATGAAGTCGTTGCCGACGGTGACGATATCAATTGCGCCGATATCACCTCCGGCGCGGCCGAGTGCCATCGTGAGTTCACCCAGCGAACCCGCACGGCTCGAGAGTCTGACGCGCAAGGTAAGGCTATAACTTGGACTCGGTGTGGTCTGCATGGTCGGTGAACAATCATTTACCCATACAGTTCAAAGCGGCGCAAGAAGGGGTGGTCCGAAAGTAGTGTCCTAATTGTAGGGGCGTCCCTCTGTGGGCGCCCAATCTTCCTGCGTCGGTCGTTAGTGTGGGGCGGCGCCCACGGAGGGACGCCTACAAATTAGGACACTACCTGGTCCGAACACGATGAGCGCAACGGAACTAAGAGTGTCGGGGTCCGAGGTTCAAGATACAAAACATCAGCGCTCAAGCTTCACCGGCACAACTCAAGCTGAGACAAAACGCAGGGTAAGGAAGGGCGGTTTACCCCCGCTCAAAATCCAGAACTCCCAACTCCAGACGAAACAGAGCAACGTGCAAAACAATCAGCATTCAATCTTCCCTGAAACTACTCAAGCTGACATGAAGGCAAGTCAGGAAGGGCGGTTTACCCCCGCTCAAAATCCAGAACTCCCAACCCCAGACGAAATAGAGCAACGTGCAAAACAATCAGCATTCAATCTTCTCTGAAACTACTCAAGCTGACATGAAGGCAAGTTAGGAAGGGCGGTTTACCCCCGCTCAAGTTGCATAACCTCCAACTCCTATTTCAATTAGGGTTGAGCGCTGATGATTTCGTACGGCGCACGCTGATCCTGAAGTTGAGCAGCGCTCTAGCCTAAATGAAATAGAGTGATGATCGCTCTTCTGATCAACTCGCACCTTCATCCTGTAAACGT
>DATIBJ010000097.1:0-7043 GCA_035457565.1 Pyrinomonadaceae bacterium
CAGGTTTGCAGAGATACGGTTTCCACGGCATCTCCTATGAATACATTGCGTCTGTATTGCCGGATGTAGCACCCGAGATCGCAGGTGGGCGAGTGATTGTTGCGCATCTCGGAAGCGGTGCCAGCATGTGCGCAATGAAAAACTGCAAGAGCGTCGACACAACGTTGGGGTTCACCGCTCTCGATGGTCTTTGCATGGGCACTCGACCGGGTTCAGTCGATCCGGGAGTGGTCCTATACCTATTTCAAAACTTGAACAAGTCAGTCAAAGAAGTCGAAACGATTCTCTACAAGAAATCTGGCCTGCTGGGAATCTCCGAAATCAGTAACGACATGCGGAATCTCCTGGGCAACAGCGATCCGGCGGCGCAGCTGGCCGTCGACTACTTCGTTTATCGCGCGGCCAAGGAAATCGGTGCGCTTGCGGCTGTTCTCCGCGGTGTTGATGGAATCGTTTTCACGGCGGGCGTGGGTGAAAACTCCGCCGACATTCGACAGAGGATTTGCGCGGCGTCGGGATGGTTGGGCGTCGAACTTGATACAGACGCGAATGCACGCAAAGCGACGCGAATATCTTCATCGGAAAGCAGAGTTTCCGTTTGGGTTATTCCGACCAACGAAGAACTGATGATTGCGCGACACACGGGCCAGCTACTTGGGTTGCGAGGCACTTCTCGAGAAGAGCCGCGCACCGCCATTGCACGAAACTGATCAGCGGGAAACCAGAGGAGGTCGATCGATGGCTACACCTGTTAGAAAAGAGAGCGCGAAGATAAGTCCTAAGTGGGAAGGGTTTACCCCAGGTCTGTGGCAAAAGGAGATCAATGTTCGCGATTTTATCCAACAGAACTACACGCCCTATGAAGGTGATGAATCGTTTCTCGCGCCTGCAACTGAACGAACTGAAAACATCTGGGAACAGCTTACCAGGTTGTTTATTGCAGAGCGCAAGAAAGGCGTCTTGGACATTTCGCAAATCCCATCCGGGATTACAGCTCACGCCCCAGGCTACATCGATCGCGACAATGAGATCATCGTTGGCTTGCAAACTGAAGCGCCACTCAAACGCGCGATCATGCCGAACGGTGGTTTCAGAATGGTCCTTGGTGCACTCAAGACTTATGGTTATGAACCAGATCCCCACGTAGTCGAAACCTTCACGAAATACCGGAAGACACACAACGACGGAGTCTTTGATGCGTACACGCCCGACATTCGCCGGTGTCGTAGTTCACACATACTGACAGGACTTCCGGACGCTTATGGACGAGGTCGCATTATCGGAGATTACCGCCGAGTGCCTCTTTACGGCGTTGCACGACTAATCGAGCGCAAGCAAGAGGAGAAAGACGATTTAGATTCAGCGATATCGACTGACGACATCATTCGCGACCGAGAAGAACTCAGCGAACAAATCCGCGCCCTTAAAGAATTGCAGGAAATGGCGGCGAGTTATGGAGTTGATATCACGGGTCCTGCCGGCACAGCTCGCGAAGCTGTTCAGTGGCTTTACTTCGCCTACCTTGCCGCAGTCAAAGAGGGAAACGGCGCAGCGATGTCGTTGGGTCGCACTTCAACATTTCTCGATGTCTACTTCGCGCGCGATCTCGCGTCAGGAGCAATGACTGAAGAGCAAGCACAGGAAATTATCGACGACTTTGTGATCAAGTTGCGTATCGTGCGATTCCTTCGGACTCCTGAGTATGACGATCTATTTGCAGGAGATCCGACATGGGTGACTGAATCGATCGCCGGTATGGGTGACGATGGCCGCCCACTAGTTACAAAAACGAGTTTTCGTTATCTGCAAACGCTCTACAACCTTGGTCCAGCACCAGAGCCAAATCTTACGATCTTGTATGAACCGCGGCTGCCCGACGGCTTTCGAAGTTTCGCGTCAAAAGTAGCGATCGACACGAGTTCGATTCAGTTCGAAAGTGACCAGGTTATTCGTCAGACGTGGGGAGACGATGGCGCGATTGCTTGTTGTGTATCGCCAATGCTTATCGGCAAGCAGATGCAGTTCTTTGGCGCGCGCGCGAATCTCGCAAAGTGTCTGTTGTATGCCATCAACGGCGGACGAGATGAGATCTCCGGCCAACAAGTTGGTCCAGTATGCCAGCCAGTCCAGGGTGAATACCTGGAATTCGACGATGTAATCGACAAGTATGAAAGGATGATGGATTGGCTCGCGGGCGTGTATGTCAACGCGATGAACGTCATCCACTACATGCACGATAAGTATGCCTACGAGCGTTTGGAAATGGCGTTACACGATTATGCGCCACTTAGAACGATGGCGTTTGGTGTTGCCGGTTTGTCAGTGGTGGCGGACAGTCTGTCGGCGATCCGGTATGCGAAAGTTCGCGTCGTGCGTGATGAAACGGGTCTGATAACTGATTACGAAACCGAAGGCGACTTCCCATATTTTGGTAACAACGACAATCGAGTAGACCACCTGGCTTCCTGGCTTGTCACTACTTTCATGAACAAGCTGAGGAAGTATCCCACCTATCGCAATGCGCTTCACACTCAATCAATTCTGACGATCACATCAAACGTCGTCTACGGAAAGAACACTGGTAACACTCCGGATGGTCGCAAGCATGGAGAGCCATTTGCGCCCGGGGCTAATCCAATGCACGGCCGCGACAAGTGTGGAATACATGCGTCAGCGGCATCGGTCGCGAAGATGCCATATCGCGATGCGGCTGACGGCATCTCGCTAACGAGTACGCTTTTGCCGGAGGGTCTTGGCAGAGTTAGTGAAGATCGAATCAACAATCTGCGCGGCATGCTCGATGCCTTTTTCGGCGTCACCGGTTACCACATGAACGTGAACGTCCTGAACCGTGAAACGTTGATGGACGCAATGGACCATCCCGAAAAATATCCGAGTTTGACCATACGCGTCTCAGGTTACGCCGTGAACTTCGTTCGACTGACCCGCGAACAACAACTGGATGTCCTCAATAGGACCTTCCACGGGAATTAACATCATGGGTGCGGAAAAACCGTTCGAACAAGTCCCGCTGGAGGCGAGAGATCCTTTCGAGCTCCGCATAAATCAAGCGACCGGAGTTTCTGAGTCAGCCGTTAAGACGGCGCTCAGAACAGGTGACGTCGGCTTCCTGCATTCATTTACGACCGGATCGACCGTCGACGGTCCCGGCGTTCGAGTCGTGGCGTGGACCGCCGGTTGTCAGTTCCGCTGTTTGTACTGCCACAACCCCGACACCTGGAACATGCTGAATGGAATGCCGGTGACACTCGAACGCGCTGTTGAAGCGCTGCGCAAGTACCGGCACGGACTTAAGGTGATGTTTGGTGGATTCACGTTGAGTGGTGGTGAGCCGCTCATGCAGGACCGGTTTGCTTCTCGTCTGTTTACGGCAGCGAAGTCAATGGGAATTCATACGGCACTCGATACAAATGGATCTCTCGGTGAACGGCTATCGGATAAAGAGCTGGATGAAATTGACGTGGTGTTGCTCGATATCAAGGCTTGGGATGCCGAACGTCACCGGCGTTTGACGGGAAAGGATGTTGGTCCAACTCTCGATTTTGCTCGCAGGCTGGCGCGAAACAAGAAGATGATCTGGTTGCGTTACGTGTTGGTTCCGGGACTGACTGACGACGTAGACGAGATTAACCGGATAGCCAGGTTTGCGGCAGAGTTGGGAAACGTGGCACGAGTGGACGTGCTGCCATTCCACCAGATGGGCCGATACAAATGGAAAAAACTTGGATTGGAATACGCACTGGATGACGTTGAGCCTCCCAGGCGTGAGCTGGTCGATCATGTTTGTGAACAGTTCCGCGCATTTGGGTTGAAGGCGGTTTAAGGAGACAGTTTATGAAACTCAGACACACACGTACCTTTTCAATCATCGTAGTTTTATTCCTCGTGAGCGCGGAATATGCAGTTGCTCAGAAGAAACCTAACGTCGTTATTTTGGCTACCGGTGGAACGATCGCCGGCGCTGCCGCGAGTGGCACACAAGCCGGCTACACATCGGGCGCCGTTACGATCGACGCAATGATCGCAGCGGTGCCGGGTATCACTGAGATGGCAAACATAAAAGGCGAGCAAGTTTCGAACGTTGGGTCACAGGACATGTCGTTCGACATTATGCTGAAGGTTGCAAAACGTATTAACGAACTAATGGCCAAAGACGACGTTGATGGTTTTGTGATCACGCACGGCACTGACACCATGGAGGAAACGGCGTTCTTCCTGAACCTGGTAGTGAAAGGTGACAAGCCGGTCGTGATGGTCGGTTCGATGCGACCTTCGACTGCCGTCAGTGCTGATGGGCCATTGAATCTCTACAACGCTGTTGGTGTGGCTGTTGATCCAAACGCGAGAGGCCGGGGTGTTCTCGTGGTAATGAACGATTGGATTCACGCGGCACATTCGCTCACGAAAACAAGCACAACTGCGATTCAAACTTTCATGTCGCCGTTGCGCGGTGTTGTCGGTGTCGCAACCTACGGAAAGAACGACTTCTACAACTCGCCGGAATGGAAACACACCAGCAAGAGCGAATTCAATGTTGATGGTGTCACCAAGCTACCGCGTGTCGATATCGTATTTGCTTGTGCTGACATGCCTCCAGATTTGATCGATGCGTCTGTGGCAAATGGCGCTAAGGGAATCGTCATCGCCGGTGTGGGCAATGGCAACATGAACAAAGCTTCTCTGGTGGCAGCAACCAACGCCGTCAAGAAGGGCGTCATCGTTGTTAGAAGTACTCGCGTTGCGACTGGATCGGTTGGACGAAACGTTGAGGTCAACGACGACGAAGCGGGTTTCATTGCCTCTGATGAACTCAATCCTCAGAAGTCGCGAATACTTCTCGCGTTGGCTCTTTTGAAGCAGCGCTCAAAAGCAGAGATTCAGAATCTGTTCACAACTTACTGAGAGTTCTACTGCGCCTTTGAAGAGAAAGTCGCTCGATGGTTCGCGTAGCGAACAAATTGAATAGCCGGTGGCAACGCCACCGGATCGACACCGACGATAACCGCGACCCTGTAAGGGTCGAAGCATATGAATTCGACCCTTCAGGGTCGAACCGTTTGACCGTACTTACCGTGGGCGTTGCCCGCGGCTATTGAATTCAACCGCTTTCGCGGTTAAGCAAAGCGTTTACACGTCCAAACTGCCTTTTTGTGCAACGGCGTTCTCACTGACAGAACTCTGATGATCTGGATCGAACTCCTCATTCTCTTAGCGTGCATCGTCATCGGTGCACGTCTCGGCGGCATTGCTCTCGGCACTGTTGCCGGCATCGGTCTCGCGATATTTGTGTTTGTTTTCGCGCTTCCACCCGGTGGTCCTCCGCCAGGTGTGCTTGGAATGATCATCGCGGTGATAACCGCCTTAGCCACCATGCAGGCGGCGGGCGGACTTGATTATCTCGTTTCACTAGCAGAACGCGTCCTTAAGAAACACCCTCAGTACGTCACATTCATCGCTCCTGTCGTGACATATGTATTGGTCTTCGCGGCAGGAACCACGCATGTCATTTATGCTGTCCTGCCCGTGATCGCAGAAGTCTCACGCAAAGGCAACGTTCGTCCTGAACGCCCACTTTCAATCAGTGTTATCGCCGGCTTTTTCGGAAACATTGCATCACCGATATCAGCGGCATCTGTTGCGATGCTGGGTCTCTTCGTAGCAAAAGGTTTGTCGCTTCCGCGTCTTCTTTTAATCAGTATCCCATCCACCTTCATCGGTATGTTAGTTGGTGCGCTATCGGTGGCCTGGCGAGGTAAGAAGTTGGAAGACGATCCCGAATATCAGGAGCGCCTCGCTTCCGGTACCGTCAAACCGCCCGCATCGCTGCCCGAATTCAAAGACACAGCGCTGAGGCGTGCGCGTGGATCGATGCTTTTGTTTCTGCTGGGGATCGTCGTTGTTGTTCTAATCGGAATCTTTCCGAGGTTGCGTCCGTTCTACGAAGTCACAAATGGCGAGATGACCGATACTGATCAGGTGAGCATGGGATACGCGATAATGATCGTGATGATCGCTGTTGCAGGTCTGACGATGATTCTGTTCCGGGCGTCGCCTGAGGCAACTGTGAAGGGAACTATCATGCGTAGTGGTCTAACAGCGATCATCTCCATCCTTGGAGTTTCATGGTTAGGTTCCTCATTCTTCGAAGGCAATCGCAATTACATCGTTAGCGAGATCTCCGGACTTGTGCAGCTTTATCCATTCGCTTTTGCCGTCGGCATGTTCTTGCTGTCGACGTTGCTTTTCAGTCAGGCCGCGACTGTCTCGCTGTTGATGCCGGTTGGGTTAGCGCTGGGCGTTCCGGTACCACTGCTCATTGGGTTTTATCCAGCTTCGAACGGACTCTTCTTTCTGCCAACCTACGGCACTGTCCTCGCCGCTGTTTCGTTCGACCAAACCGGGACCACGAAAATCGGAAAATATCTACTGAACCACAGTTTCATGCGACCCGGTCTGGTAACGATGTTCACGACGATTGTTATCGCCTTGTTGCTGAGCAAGCTACTCGTCGGTTGAAACGGATCCAGCGATTCCACAGATTTTGATTTGGGATTTCGGAATGGGGATTTCGGATTTCGTGTCTCGAAGGTCGACTTATTGATTTGAAGTCTCAGCCGGCAAACAGGGACCACGCGATCACGCTTTGATATCCGAAATCTGAAATCCGGATTCCGAAATCCCAAATCAAAATCTGTGTAACTGTGGACATTGGTGGATCTGCTTTTTCGGCAATCGGCGATGAACGAACCTGTATGAATTACCAGTGTCAATGACCCAGTCCCTGCCCCAAAATCACCTAACACCACCACCGAAAACACGCGAGTACGAGTTTCGTGCTTAGTTCGTGTGACTTCGTGGATCGTTCCGTTTGGCCAGAAAAACAAAGACGAGCCACGAAGTCACACGAACCAACACGAAACCAAAATACTTCCGATTCGAATGCTATGTGATTTTGAGGCAAAGCCGGGCTAGGGGCCGTACTAATTACCACTTCGGAGAATTCGATGATTCCTACTAAATCA
>DATIBJ010000098.1:0-12691 GCA_035457565.1 Pyrinomonadaceae bacterium
CATTGTGATTGATCGGCAGAGGCTGCGCACCCACCCGCTACCGCGAAGTGGTACTGACTGGTTTGCCGCGGAACAAACGGACCCTCGCGGAGTCTAAGTCGACAGCTGGATGTTATAGCCAAACTGTCGATGATGTTGAGAAAACTAATCAAGGAGCTCACACTCGTTGTTTTTATTACTGCCTCCTGCCATCTCGGCGTGCAGCTTTACGACGACCACTTGCGTTATTCAGAAATGCAAAGCCTGTCTCAAGAGAGTGGGTGGACCGTAACTGTTTGCACGTTCGGGCCGCCCCAACACCTTCGTGCGCGTTTCCTAATTGAGTTCTTCTTGATTGTCGCGCTGATCGGTAGCAGGTTGAAACGCCTCAGCAACACATTCTTGAGCATTATCGGTTTATCGGGCGCGGTCATTAGTTACATCTTCTGGTGGCAGTACATCTTTCGATTAATGAGGAATGCCGAAACAACGGCCGACTCAATCCCCAACTTTGCCTATCTCGCAGGTGGCACTTTCGTGGATGTGGCGTTGGCTGGAGGTATCGCGATGCTGGTGGTGGTTAATGTTATAGGTGCTGCGGCTTCATCATTACGGCTAGATCTTGAAATTAATAATCACGATTCTTCAAATGGTCCGTCACAAACGTAGCCCGGTGCTGTTTCACACAAGATGACGTCGTAACTCTCAAGCATGGGCATCGCGATCGCTTCCAACTCGTTCTTCCAAAGCTCGCCTTCGTAGAAATCATTTTTCATTCGCTCTCGTTCTTCGAGTGAGGGGAAACTACGTAGCCACACAAACTTGTTGGGATTCTCAAGATCAAGCAGCGGCCCAAGCACTTTCATCCCGTGTGACCGCAACGCAGGAATCGATCTTTCTTCAAAGAACTTTATGAACTCATCGCGTCTACCTGGCTTGATCCGGTAGCTTCTGACTTCTACGATCATCACGAACCTCCTCCTTGCGACCTTTCAAGTGATGGTTAGCAGTGAATCGCCGAAAACTCAAGTTCTAGATCAGGTCAGAACAGGAGCGAAGCGACTGCTTTCAACTGCCAAGATCGTCTCCTCGCGTGAGACAATCGCTTCGCTCCTGTTCTGAACTGATCTAATATTTCCAACATGGTCGCGAAACTTTTGTTTTATGTCTTCGTGCTTCTCATCTTGGGGGTGGTCGCTTTCAAATCGTTCGTGACGATAAAAGAGGGTGAATACGCGGTGATTTATCGACTTGGCAAGCTTGATCGGTGGAGCGGTCCCGGCGCGATCATCATCGTTCCATTTATTGACCGGGTGGTCAGGGTTCCTTTGCATCTGATCCTGGGCTGGCAAACGATGCCCCAGGAGGAACTCGAAAAGAAAGTTATTGCGACGGCGATGAAGATGGAGTTGAAGTTTCCAATATGAGTCCCATTGACGTGCGACCTATTTGAGAAGCCATGACCAGAATCACAATCAATTACTGTGCGCTTTGACCGGTGAAGCAAATGATTGCTTCCCGTGTGGCGGCACGACTACGAAGTGAAACTAAATCGGAAGTTGAGCTTCGCAAAGGTGGATTAGGCGAATTGAGTGTTGCTATTGATGGCCAGAAGGTAGTTGACACAAATCGCTTCTGGTATCCAACGCCAAACAGTATCTTCCAGCGGGTAAAGCAGATACTTGATGCCACCCAAGCACCCCAGGAACAGCTGAACGATCGGCGCGCGTAATCACCAGATGAAAGTCGCCGCGTACCAAGCCCCGCACCAGGCAATTCATTCCTCAGAGATTCTTAAGCTCATTCGAAAGCAGATCGATTGGTGCGAAGTAAACGACGTCGAGCTGCTGTGTTGTCCGGAAGCTGTGCTCGGTGGGCTGGCAGACTATTCAAGCGAACCTGCGAAGTTTGCCTTTAACGTAGAAAGCGATCAACTCAAGCAGGTACTTGAGCCACTTACGAACGCGAGGGTCTCTACTATCGTGGGGTTCACAGAAGTTGATGAGGGCGGCCGTCTCTACAACTCGGCAGCACTTTTTCATAAAGGTTCTGTTGCCGGTATTTATCGAAAGAACCACCCTTTCATTAACAAATCCATTTACCAAGCAGGCGACGGCGCGCCAATCTTCACGATTGGAGGTCTAACATTCGGGATACTGATTTGTCTCGATTCGAACTATCCGCAACCAGCAAAGACAATGGTCGCAAAGGGAGCGACAACATTATTCATCCCCACTAACAACGGATTGCCGAAAGAAAAACGCGCAGCGGAACTCGTTTCAGAGGCAAGAAAGGCTGACGTAACGCTTGCTAAGGAGAATAGTGTTTATATAGTTCGCGCGGACATCGCAGGACGGTCCAATGGCTTCGTATCGTTCGGCTCATCCGAAATCGTCGATCCGCGTGGTACGGTGTTGCAAGCCGCACGTGAAATGCGTTCACAACTACTAGTAACCACACTGTGATAAGACTTTTTGCTATTTCAGTTCTTGCCCTTGTCTAACGGCGTCGAATGGCGCTTCTGTGGAATCTCCTGGCATACACCGGGCTTCGAAAAGAAGGAGAAGAACTTAGGGCACAAGCAGACGACGCCGTTCGACCTGCAAGCTAAGCGGTAACAAACTTCGCAATGCGAATCGCCCTAGAAATGCATGGCGGAGGCCCGTCTAGATTGACTGTCCTGTCGGAGGAACAGGTTGAAGCTAAGTACGGCAGCCTATCCTAAAACTCCCACTTCGATCTCGATTCTCTATAAGCACAAATTCAACGCTCTGCGTGTCCTCGGCGTGCTGGTGCTTCAGGCCCGCCCGTAGCAACGAAGACGACGAAGAAAGCGGCGGCGAGGAAGAAGTAGTAGATAACGCTTGATTGACACAAGACATTTGAGCCCGTCGTCGAGTAGCATTGGCGCTCGACGTCGGGCTCAATACTTCTGATCATTCAAATATATTCGGCATCCGGCATACACGGGCGCGTTGCTGGCGCATCTCTGATGGAGAAGAAGAACTATAAAGACATCGATGAATACATCGCTGATTTTCCCAAAGACGTTCAGAAGATTCTCAGCAAGATACGATCGACAATCCGAAAAGCTGCGCCTGGCTCCGTAGAAGTCATCAGTTATCAAATACCCACCTTCAAATTAAACGGCAACTTACTCTCGTTTGCGGCGTACAAGAATCATATTGGGCTTTATCCCGCACCACGCGCGGTCGCTGCATTCAAAAAAGATATCGACCGTTACGGAGCCAGCAAAGCAACAATCCGGTTGCCGTTGGATGAGCCGATTCCGTACGAACTTGTAACGCGGATTGTGGCCTATAGAGTGAAACAGAACTCGGGAAAAGCTAAAAAGAAAACCCCAGAAAGAAGCGATAAGTAGATAGTTGTGGAGGTGAATGATGCTCAAACTACGACAACTCCGCTGCTCCTTCTGCGACAAGAAAGAGTCGCAAGTTCGCAAGCTAGTCGCTGGACCACGTGTTTATATCTGCGACGAGTGCTGCGCAATCGCAAGCCGGATAATGTCCGATCCGTCCAGCGAAACACCGTCGGCCAAACCAACTGTCTGGCAAAGGATTCGTGCCCGACTGGAACATTTAAGGGGTGTAGAACTATTCAACGCGACGTGAATTGATCTGCAAAGAGCGAACAGAACGGGAGCGCAGCGACTGATTTCACTAACGACACGCTCAACGCATCTTCAAATCGGTCGCTTCGCTCCCGTTCTATAGTTCAGCCACTCGAACGTAGCCCCCATGACTATATCCATCTTCGAAGTCCCGCCTGACTCTGCCGAGGCGGTCCAACTCATCAAGGAACTCGACGAGCATTTGCTCGCGCATCCTTATCCACCGCAAAGTCGCCATGCCTTCAGCGTTGATAAGCTCTTGCGCGAACGCGTGGTGTTTTTTGTGACGTACTACGACGGACAACTGGCAGGGTGCGGAGGCATAAAGATGTTCGACGATTACGGTGAAGTAAAGCGGATGTTTGTCCGGCCCATCTTTCGCGGAAATGGATTAGGTAAGGCGATGTTGAATCACCTCGCGGAATATGCTCGCAGCAAACAAATACTACTGTTGCGGTTGGAAACTGGAATCTACGAGGTTGAAGCGATCAGCCTTTACGAAGGCTTTGGCTTTCGCCGGAGATCGCCGTTTGGGGAATACCAGGAGGATCCGTTGAGCGTTTACTTGGAAAAAAGTGTTCGTTAGTCGTATTCCGTACCGTCCGCGGTAGCGGATGACCCAGACTCATGACTCATTATAGGCTGCTTGACTGTAGGCCATCCGCTACCGCGGACGGTACTGAATAGCCGCCTCTTCGTCATTTGACTGGGCTAGCGAAACCTTATATAAGCTGCCGACAACACCCACGTGCCCAGTCGCCCCCTAAGGAGGTTCTAATGAAACGTGTTCTTCTCGCTTTTGCGTTGGTGTCTCTTTGTCTGCTTTTCTCAGCGCAGCGCACAATTACAGCAGTAGATGCTGGGCCATCCGCTAATGGAGATTTCCAGTTCGTACTCGAAGATGGAAACCAGCGATATGTTCAGTTCGAGTCCCGTGTTCAGGGCAACAACGCAAGAGGGTCCATGTCGTTTAGTGACCCTGCGGGCATTCCGGAGGTACCTGGCGAAACAAATGCAATTCCAGCAGTTCAGATCACAGCGCAATTTGATTGCGCAAAGATCGAGCGCAATCGAGCTGTAATGGGAGGAGTTATTACCAGTTCGAACGTCCTATCAGCGATTAACCATCGTGTGCTGTTAGTGGTGGAAGATAACGGGGAAGGCATTAACGCCCCCAACCCGGACCGCCTTACCTGGGGAATCTACGACTTGCCAGCAACCGGTTGGATACCTGTCGATGCAGAGCGCGAGGATGATAACGGCGCTAGCTTAACCTGGATCGCGACCGACGCAGAGCGTCAGGATGATGTGGGTATTTCGTCTAGACGCGATCCAATCGTGCGTTGTACTTCGTTCCCACTCTCGTCTTACTCTTTCGTTGACGTAGCGCACGGGAATGGCAACATCCAAGTGCGACCCTGAGTTTCGATTGAAGGGCGCGGCCCTTTGTGGTCGCCCTCCCTCTTTTACTCATACACCGCGCCCTAGTTCAGCCCCATCTTTCGCATCAACTGAATGAACCGATCATCCCGCTGAAGTGTGTCCAGACGCGGATCAAGTCTCAACCACAACGGTCTTAAAGATCTATCCTGCAAGCCTCGTTCAAGCCAATCGACTGCTTCAGACTGTTCGCCAAGACCCGCATACAGAATTGCAATGCTGTACGGCGGCACGTAAGCCATTTTGGCACGGTCCCGCAATTCAGATAGCAACCGCCGCGCCTCGGTAGTGTCGCCCTTTTTCGCGAGCGCATGTCCCAGGGCCGCTGTTGTCGCCACATCATTCGGATCCATCTCTTGCGCCTTCTTAAACTCCGCAATCGCTTCTTTGCTCGAACCTTTCTGCTCGTAATTCAACCCGAGCGTTATACGTGCGAGTGTGAAGTTTGGCTCCATCTCGAGCGTCTTCCGACACTGCTGCAAACTTTCGTCAAACTTATGACGGAAGAACAGGTAGAGAGCCAGATTCGAATTAAGGCTGACCGACAGTGGATCTGATTCCTGAGCGCGCTTCATCTCGGAGTCGGCTTCATTTGCCCGGCCGACCGCAAGCAAGAAAAACGCGTACCACTGATGGGCTTCGGAATAGTTCGCGTCGAGCTGTAGCGAACGTTTGAATTCACTATCAGCGCCAGCGAAGTCCCAATCATGGCGAAACTTAATGAACGCCAACGTGGCATGTGCTTCGGCGAGCGTGTCGTCGATCGCAAGCGCTTTCATGACAGATGCTCGTGCATGGGGAACGGCCTCTTGAGTCATCGGAACTCCGAACTCGTTCAGTCGGAGATAGCAATCGGCCAAGCCCGCATAAGCAAGCGCGTAGTTCGGATCTATCGACAGTGCCTTGTCGAAATGTTCTATCGCCTTCTTGAATCCAGCCGCATTTCGCTTGTTGAAGAAAAAGTGACCCTGCAGATACGATTCGTAAGCCTTTGAATTCTCGGTGTAATGCTTACGCATCGAAGCGGTTTGGCTGCCTGTGAGTTGGAGAGTTAGTGATCGGGCTGCCTGCGCGGAAATTGAATCCTGAAGTGCGAATATGTCTGTAAATGCTTCGTCATACTGTTCCGCCCAAAGGGACGCACCGTCGGACACTCGCAATAACTGAACAGTAATTCGCACGCGTTCTCCCTCACGCTGCACTTTCCCATCCAACACAGCTTCGACATCCAAGGCGCGCCCAGCTGCCAAAGGATCCCGATTGGCGTCAGCGTAACGCAGTACGGCAGTCGTCGGCCGAATTGCGATCTGCGGACTGTTACTGAGCTTAGTGATGAGTGCATCAGCCATACCTTGGCCGATGTAGTCGTCGCCTGATCCGGACGTCAAAGGTCTGAAGGGAAGAATGGCGAGTGTCTTAATTGGTGTGGTGGAACTCCTAGATCTGGCCCTTGTTGAGAGCCAAAAGAAACCTCCTGCGAGCGCCACCGCCAACAGAAAACCACCAAGCCACAACCATCGTGCGGACGGGTGAGCGATCGCTACCGGGGACGTATGACCGGCTGTGACCTTTCTCACTTCACCTGCAAAGCGGTAGCCGCGGCGGGGTATTGTCTCGATGTAGGTTTCTGATTGAGACCCGTCGCTTAGAGCTTTGCGTAAGACATAAATGTTTTGGGTTAGGTTTCCTTCTTCAACAAACGTATCCGGCCATAGCTTTTGGATGAGTTCGTCCTTTTCTAAAACGCGTCCGCTGTTTTCAACCAAAACGAGCAGCGTCTCGACCACCTTGGGTTTCAAGGGAATCTGTTTGCCATCACGAAAAAGAAGACGGTTTCTGGTGTCGATCCGAAAGGGGCCGAATTCGTATAAGTCCGATGCTTGCTGCGACATAAGTCCGTTGAGCAATCGTTGAGAAACAATTGAACGCAGTGCTGAGGACTTCTTCGTTCGGAATCGGCGAAGGTCGTCTTAGAGAGCTCTCAGGAATGCGTCTGGGGAACGAAAACGAGAAACGACAGTCTAGCAAACACGCGAATGAAGGGAGAAGTGAATAGAAATGAACGTGGAATCATCAGATGAGTTCGAACGGTTGTGGAAACAGAATGGAAAGAGAATTAGGTTGACAATCAAGCGCGGGACTGAAATTCTGGAGAAAAGGATGGTTCTGCGAAGATTGGGCTAAATGGACAAGCTACTCGAGATTATCCATTCGTCGGAATTTGGAGAAAGCGGTGGCATGATCGACCTCGCCCGAGCGCGGATGGAAGGAGACGTTTTAATCCTTTCGTTCAATCTTATAAGTGATTCAGTCGATGAGCAGGACCAGGCATGGGAGGTCGAGTGCGCTAGCGTGCTCGACCACAGCTTGACCCTTGGGAATTGTCCGGAGTTTTCACTTCACGACGATCACCCCCTGCTTTGGCAACACATCCATCCTGAGTGTTCAGTCTCTTTCCATGGTGATGCTTCCAACGCCGAGGCTGTTGTAGGGGACCTGTACAATCGCCATATCAAACTGGTGGGCCATTGGATTCCTTTCAAGAGTGTGCTGAACGGTAATCCTGTAGACATGGTTCGCGGCCGCTACGGCATGTTCGCTCAGGGTCCAAAGCCATTGATGGAAGCCTACGCGACTGTGTTTGAAAGCGTTGGGATCAAAGCGGGAGTTAGTGAGGCACGACACCACTGGTTACCAGCCGATCCGTTTACAAGTTCAGGTGAAATCGAGGTGCTGGTGCTTGCTGATAGAAGCTATGTAGTAGCGCAGAAATTTAACGCTAACAGATCTGAGGATCAGTGGAACTCATGATGAAGCTCGGCATCATGATGATCTTCGTGACCGATCTGGCCGTGGCGAAGGAATTCTATTGCGATGTCTTAGGTTTTCCCCTTCTTTCGGAAGATACGAACCGGATCGAGTTCGAGCATTCGGGTTGCCGTTTTGTGGCCTTCAAATGTAGGAGCAATGCGAAGATGGATAGCTATTCCGATGTCGCTCGCTCTGTCTTTGTATTCGAAGTGTCATCCATCGACGAGTCGATGAGGGACATGCGCTCGAAAGGCGTTAAGTTCCTGCATGCGCAGCCTTCAGACAACGATTTCAGTCGTTACGCAGCGTTCACTGATCCATTCGGCAACGTGCACGAGATTTACGAACTCAATAACAGATAACGACATTCCTTCATTCTTGGATAGAGCTTCAGACGAGCTAACTAAAGCTGTTCATCAAGAGCTCGCCTCACTCCCGCGACTCGATACTCCTTCCGTGCGTCAGATTCGCCAACGGTATTCGCGGATGTTGCGAAACAAGCCGGGAAGATTTGTTTTCAGCTTTGTTCTTTCGCTTCTCAAAGCAGGAAGTTGGCCGGCGCGCGTCGTCGCGTGGGAAGTGCTGGCAGGGCATAGAGACGCGTTCGAGCTCCTCAGTGACAGGGAAGTGGAAAAGATGGCGACGGGCCTGGACGACTGGGGCTCAGTCGATTTATTTGGCGTGACGGTGTTAGGGCAAGCATGGCGTGAAGGACTTGTATCAGATCGGAAAACCCATTCGTGGGCCAAGTCGGCAGACCGTTGGAAGCGGCGACTCGCACTCGTCGCAACTGTGCCCTTGAATTCGAAAGCTCGAGGTGGAACCGGTGATCCGATTCGAACATTACGAGTGTGTGGCATGTTGTTAGACGATCGCGACGAGATGGTTGTGAAAGCGATGTCGTGGGCGTTGCGTGAGTTGGTGAAGAGAGATCCGGATTCAGTGATAGAGTTTCTTGAGCGCGAAGACACGCGCCTCGCGGCGCAGGTGAAACGAGAAGTTCTCAATAAGTTGATTACCGGAAAAAAGAATCCCAAGCCGGAGCCGGGCTAGATGGATGGGATAAAGATCGTCGATTACTCACCTCGTTATGGGCCTGAGCTCGTTCGGATGTGGCGAGCTAGCTTTGAACATGGGGTCGGGATAACGGATCGGCACCCTTTGGAAGATCAACTTCGCGCGCTTGAAGAGAAGATTGTTCCTCAAAACCGTGTCCTCCTGGTTCTGGATACGCGCACGTCCGCAGTGATTGGTTTCCTGGCGTACACCTCAGAGACTGTTTCCAATCTCTATGTCCACGTCGATCATCAGAATAAGGGCATTGGTTCAATATTGCTGGATATTGCGAAGAAGAACTCCGGCGGTGTACTCCGGCTTTTCACGTTCGAGGCGAACACTGGAGCCCAGCAGTTCTATGAACGACATGGATTCAAGATCATCCGCCGTGGCTTCGAAGAGTTCTGGCAGTTAGCGGATATTGAATACGAGTGGTATAGAGTTGGTTAACTCAACCACTATGTTCAAAGATCCACGCTTAACCCGCATGTCCTCGTTCCTCGGATCGATTGGAATCGAAATGCGTCCGGGGAAGGTCGACGTAGAGACGCTTTTTCCTGGTAGTCTGATCTCCACCGGTTCTTTGATTATCGAGGAGTCGATACTTGTTGCGCCGGGCGACGCGTTGCATGAAGCAGCACACATAGCATCCAGCAGCCTACAAACGCGGCGCGGATTCCCAAACTATCATTGACGCCGCGCGCCGCCGGGTGTACATCGGTTTTCCCCTGCTTCAGTATTGGGGAATGGCATTTGACGAAAAGAATGCTTTGGAGCACGGCGTAGAACCGTTTCCGCATATGGTCAACTGGGTTCGAGAGTAAGTGGAGGAAATAGTCGCAACGCATGTTGTTCCATCTCAGCGAGGAAGCCGGCATCGAGAAATTCGACCCTCGACCATCCGAGTACACCGCCGATCGCGTGGTGTGGGCCATCTCCGCTGATCGCATGTGCAACTATCTCGTTCCGCGCGACTGTCCGCGAGTGACTTACTATGCCGGACGGAACACTACTTCCGCAGATGTCGAGCGGTTTCTGGGCAAGAGCCAGAAGGTTGTCGCAGTAGAAAACGGTTGGTTGGCACGAATACGATCGTGCCGATTGTTTTGCTATGGCCTTGCCCCTGAAACATTCGAATGTCTCGATGAATGTGCGGGCTACTTTGTAAGTCGTGTTTCAGTTGTACCTCAACAGGTCGAAGTGTTCGACGATTTGATAGGAGAGTTACAAAAGCGCGGAGTCGAATTGCGTTTAATGGAGGAGCTGTGGGGCCTGCGCGATGAGGTTGTCGGCTCGACGCTGCAATTTTCATTGATTCGAATGCACAATGCCGCAGGAAGAGTCCAAGTCTGAGCAAGACAGCCGCTATAAAAGCGATTGAGAATTGCAGATAGAATCGGATGTCTGCGAACTTCTTTAGGGTACGGTTCGTTAGCATCAGTTAATAATGACTAGCGGTGCGAGTCGCCAATGTATTGTCCACAATGTAGCCAGCCACAGATTTCCGACGAGATGCGTTTTTGTTCGCGTTGCGGTTTCCCGCTAGGTAAGGTGATGCAGTTAGTTGCCACAGGAGGCGAACTTACGACGCCTCAAGCGCCGAAGAAACCCGAACGATCATCGACTATGAGGGGCGTGAGACTGGGTACGTGGATAATTCTGGCGAGTTTCGTCTTCACCCTGTTTGTTGGTTTCCTTTCCGCCATAGACGATGATTTTGCGATTCTCCTCCTGGGTTCTGCGGCAGCATTTTTAGTGGGACTCGTGCGACTTCTTTATGCCGTATTCGTTCAAGATCGTCGTGACCATCGACAGAAAGAACTGGAAACAAATGTTGTGGCGGCAATTCTCGGACACGCGGTACCTAATGTTCGATATCAACTGGGCCAATCACCTGGTCAGCCGGTTGATACTTTTACCCGACCCATTAAAACAACCGCCGAAGTCGTGCAACCCCCCAGCGTCACCGAGAACACCACGCGCTTGCTTGACGACGAAGCAGAATCGCATCGTAAGTAGTATCCGACCCTCACACGCCACTACGGAAAGACCCGGGAACTTTAACTCAACTGAGCGAGAAACCCCTGCCAGCTTGCTTGCGTAGTACGATGCGAGTTCGAACGTCAGCCTAAAGGACACGTATGAAGAAATTCTTCTCCTCCGCCGTTGCTTCTTATCGCGAATACAAAGCTGCCAAAAAGAAAAGCAAAGCATATCGGATCACGCGCAACGTCGTTCTTCTAGGCAGCGCGGTATTTATTCTCCTGCTTAGCTTTCCTCAACTCTTGTTTGCTCACGAGACTTCCTATAACAACTTCAAGATCTATTCCGGAGAACAGATTAACCAAAACGTGACTGCAGTTCTAGAAAAGGTCCAGGCTAGATTGGATTCGTCTCCGTTGAAGAACGACGAAGTGAAACCCCGAGTTTTTCTCATTAACAACTTCCGTTTGTACTCGATGCTTAGTCTCTATCTCGGCGCCAACTCTTTCGCTAAGGGATATCCACTGCTCCCCACCGATAACGTCTTTATGAATAAGTCGGACGTTGCGAAGGATCTCGTCTTTCGCAATGCGCCCACCAACAACTCCAGGAGTTTGAGTGGGGTCATCGCTCATGAGGTGACGCACCTGCTGGTCCGAAAACGATTTGGTTACTGGCGCAATCTCACCATGCCTACCTGGAAGAAAGAGGGTTACGCAGAATACGTAGCCGGCGGTCCGACTCTGTCATATGAAGCGGGAGCAAAAATGTGGAAAGAAAACCCAAAGGACGGAACCGGCTATCAGTATTTCAAGTACTACATGCTTGTGAAGTACCTGCTTGAACAAGAGAAAATCTCGGTCGACGATCTGTTTAATCGGGATTTTGATATGGCTTCGTTGGAGCAGAAAGTATTGGCCACACTGTAGCGGCTGGTTGGCTTGCACAAAAAAGTTGGAATCCCACCGACGCACAGTCGGTGGATTGTTCATAAATCGCTCAGCAGGTTGAGTATTAACCATCCACCGACTGGGCTTTGCCTCAAAAGTCTCATCTAGCTCGAGTCGGAAGTATTTTTGGTTTGTATTGGTTCGTGTGACTTCTTGGATCGTCCTTGTTTTTTCTCGACAAAGGAACGATCCACGAGGTCACACGAACTAAACACAAAACTCGTTACCGCCACCCAATCGGCTTTTGAGGCAAAGCTCACCGACTGCGTCGGCGGAATTCAGCAGGTATAATGCCGCTCGTGCTTGAGGGGAAAGTTGCGTTGGTTACGGGAGCCACTCGCGGTGCGGGACGCGGCATTGCTGTCGAACTTGCCACTGCAGGAGCAACCGTTTATTGCACCGGCCGAAGCACCCGGGAACAACCGTCTGAGATGAAGCGGCCCGAAACGATCGAAGAAACAGCAGAGATCATCTCCAAAGCTGGCGGAAAGGGAATTGCCGTTCAAGTTGATCATCTCAAACACGATCAAGTGCAGGCGCTCGTGTCGCGTATCGAGAATGAAGAAGGACGTCTCGATATCCTGGTCAATGATATCTGGGGCGGCGATTATCTAATTGAGTGGAATGTTCCCGTTTGGGAACATTCACTCGAATCCGGACTACACATGCTGCGACTGGCAATCGATACCCACATCATAACCAGCCACTTCGCGTTACCTCTGTTGATAAAAACTGCCGGCGGCCTGCTCGTGGAGGTAACTGACGGGCCGTCCGACTACAATCAGGACCATTATCGAGTCTCGGTGTTCTACGATCTTGCGAAGACGTCGATCAATCGCAT
>DATIBJ010000099.1:0-2691 GCA_035457565.1 Pyrinomonadaceae bacterium
ATTATTTCGTATCGCTACTACAAGTTTACGCGGCTGTCGTACTACCTGATCTTCTTCTACTTGTTCGTGCAGTCGTGGGGCGGCCACTTCACCTATGCCGAAGCCGCTCCTTTCAACTGGCTGCGCGACGAGTTTCATCTCGCGCGCAATCACTACGACAGGGTAGCGCATTTCATGCTGGGATTCCTTCTCGGGTTACCGATCCGCGAGATACTGATGCAATTCATTTCCGCGTCACGTCGATGGCTCAACTTCCTGACGGCAACGGTGGTGCTGGCAATCGGTGCGTTTTATGAGTTTATTGAATGGTGGGTTGCGGTTCTGGTGACACCAAATCTAGGTGATAAGTTTCTGGGAACTCAGGGAGACATCTGGGACACGCACTGGGACATGTTTCTCGCGCTGGTTGGGGCAACTCTAACAATCGCGATCTTTGGTCGTCTGCAAAATCGACAATTGGAAAGAAAAAATCGTTAGTGCCGTTTCCAGGTGGCAAAGATCAGCGCTCAACTTCACCGGCATCACTCAAGTTTCAAAAATCGCAGGCAGGGAAGGGGCGATTTACCCCCGCTCAAGCTGCAAGTTCACTCAACGTTGAAAATATTAGATCTTGAGCGGGGGTAAACCGCCCTTCCCTGCCTGCGATTCTGTCGGCTTGAGTTGTTTCTATGAACATCGACCGATCGTGTTCTGCACCTTGACGGGCAGAACCAACATTCAGAGCTAATTGGGACTTCCCTTACTCAAGCCTGTAATTAGGTGCTTCCTTGGTGATGATCACATCATGCACGTGCGATTCTTTCAGGCCTGCTGAGGTGATTCGCAAGAATCGCGTCTTCTCCTGAAACTCTTTTATTGTTCGGCAACCTGTATATCCCATTCCTGACCGCAATCCGCCGACGAGTTGCGTCACCATTTCGGACAGCGTTCCTTTGTAAGGTACTCGTCCTTCAATTCCTTCAGGCACCAGTTTCGATTCGGTCTCTGTTGGATCCTGAGCATAACGATCGCGCGATCCCTCACGCATTGCGCCAATCGATCCCATGCCGCGATACGCTTTGAATGATCGTCCTTGAAAGAGAATCACTTCACCCGGTGCTTCCTCTGTACCAGCGAAGAGTGATCCAATCATCACCACGTCTGCGCCGGCCGCAATTGCTTTGGCGACATCTCCCGAGAACTTCACACCACCGTCGGAAATGACGGACACTCCTTTATTGCGTGCCGCTTTAACACATGATGAGATCGCAGTGATTTGCGGCACGCCGGCGCCCGTAACGACGCGCGTGGTACAGATCGATCCCGGCCCAATACCGACTTTGATCGCATCGACACCGCTGTCGATCAACTCCTGCGCCCCGCCAGTTGTGCCGACATTCCCCGCTATCAAATCTGTCTGTGGATGGCGCTTCTTAATCTCGCGAACAGCTTCGACCACTCGCGTAGAATGACCGTGCGCAGTATCAACGACAAGACAATCAACTCGAGCGTTCACCAATTCGTCGGCGCGTTCGCGATAGTCACCAGTCGCGCCAATCGCCGCAGCAACACGGAGCCGGCCCAGGTCGTCCTTTGCGGCAGTTGGATACTTGATCGCTTTCTGGATGTCTTTGACTGTAATCAAACCTTTGATTCGTTTGTCGTCGTCCACCACTAGAAGTTTCTCAATGCGGTGCTTTTGCAGAACGGACTTGGCCTGGTCCAACGTTGTTCCCACGGGAACCGTTACCAGCGGCTGTTTTGTCATCACTTCTGAAACCGGTATGTCGAATCGCGTTTCGAACCTCAGATCGCGATTCGTAATGATGCCGACGAGATGACCTGATTCATCGACGACGGGAACGCCGCTGATATGGAATCTCTCCATCACCAGCAAGGCTTCCCGCACCGGCCTATCAGGTCGAATGGTTACCGGATCGACAATCATGCCCGATTCTGAACGTTTCACTTTGTCGACTTCTTCAGCCTGCCGTTCAATAGGGAGGTTCTTATGAATCACGCCGATGCCACCCTGTTGCGCGATCGCGATTGCGAGCGCAGCTTCGGTCACGGTGTCCATTGCGGCTGAGCAAAGTGGAATCTGCAAGCGAATGTTTCTGGTGAACTGGGTTGCGGTATCGGTTTCGTAAGGCAGAACGTCTGAACGATCTGGTACTAACAAAACATCGTCGAATGTCAGGCCTTCCGGAACATCAGCAGTAATCATTTCTTTATTACGACTCCTATTATTAATTGACTGGATTGTCTCCTAAAACACAACCGCCCGCCATTAAGCGGGCAGTGTGTGTACTATCTGTGTTGCGCACAGGCGCGCGCATCGCGCTGTCAGGCGCAATTCTTTGGTGATCGTTCCTATTGTAAAACTGCTTCGTGCTCAGCTCTTGTTAACCCTGATGCTCTTTCCCCACTCCCCGTGCCGTCAACCGGTACGTTTCGGTGGATTCGGACGATCGCGGCTGACTGTGGGGTCTCGCGCGGACCTAAACTGGCGCGTTTTTGAAACCAGTGTAGTGCGGCAAGTGCTCCTGCAGTCAGCAATGCCAGGATCAGAATTGCCAATACGACGGTCAGCAATGGCGATCGAGTAGCCGGGGCATCGGTATAGACTTTTGAGTGAATGGGCGTGGTATTTACGTCGTCGTCGCCATCGCCGTGTTCGCGCAAATACCGGGTGTACCCCTCGATCGCTTC
>DATIBJ010000100.1:0-13086 GCA_035457565.1 Pyrinomonadaceae bacterium
CCGGCAGCAAGCACGTCGTCAGCTATATCGGGTTGGCGCCCACCGTGAACGCCTCCCCACAACCGATACAATTCTCCTGCTGGAAGTCGACGATGCCGTTTTGATACTTAATAATGGCGCCATCCGCCGGACACGCTCGCAGGCAGCCGGGATCCTCGCAGTGCATACACTGATCCTTGCGCATCAGCCACATGAGATTGCCGTCGCGTTCGTGTTCGGCGAATTTGATCAAGTTCCAGTAGTTCCACTCTGTTGACGGCATCGTTTGATAGGTGTTGTCGAAAACAGTTTCACGAAACGTATGGTCGTTCCATTCCACGCACGCGACTTCGCAGGCCTTGCAACCAATGCAGGTCGTCACATCGATGTACTTGCAGACTGGCTCCGCTCGTTGCGTACCGCGTCCCGGCACCGGTCCCGGATGCGCCGAGATTTCCTGGATCTGCATTGTTCGCGGATTGCTCATACTCTTTCGATCTTCACGAGAAAGCCCTTGTACTCGGGCGTGTAGGCATTTGGATCGATCGCGGCCGGTGATAATAGGTTCGCAGGATTTCGCGCCGTCTTGTGTTGGTCCTCCTTGATACCTAGATATCCCCAATGAATCGGAATGCCGATCTGATAAGTTTCCTTACCATCAATCATCATCGGTTTGATTCGTCTGGTTACCAGCGCCTTGGCGATGTATTGCCCACGCGCGCTACTGACTTTGACCTGCTCGCCGCCTCGAAGACCCAGGCGATCGGCAAGTTGTGCAGGGATTTCGACGAATGGTTCCGGCACTAACTGAACGTTCATCGGATTGTTCTTGGTCCAATAGTGATAGTGCTCCGTAAGTCTGTAAGTGGTGCACACCACGTTGTAACCCTGATCGGTAGTACCAAACTTATCCACATCGCTCTGGTACTTCTTTGCCACTGGATTGTGCGATTGATTCGGATGAAGTGGATTCGCAACCGGACTCTCCATTGGTTCGTAGTGCTCCGGAAGTGGACCATCTGCGAACGCTGCCAAAGGTGCGAAGATTCTTCCGACGCCTTCCGGATTCATGATGAATGGGCCCATGTGATCCTTTGGATCGGAATCAGCCTTGAAGTCGGGCACGTCATTGCCAACCCACTTCTTTTCGTTCGCATTCCACCAAACCTGACGGCGCTCCTGATCCCAGGGTTTGCCCGAAACATCACACGAGGCGCGGTTATACATGACTCGTCGATTTGCTGGCCATGACCATGCCCAATTCGCGTAAATCCCTAAACCAGATGGATCGTCTGTGTTCCGCCGCTGGGAAAGCGCACCAGCTTCGGTCCAAGAACCCGAGTACAACCAATTGCCACACGCGGTGGTTCCGTCATCACGAAGCCAGGCAAAACCTGGTAGTTGTTGACCCGACTTGATGGTTTGTCCAGGGAACATCTGTTCGTCCGTCAAGTCGTTGAGCGCGCGCCCGTTAATCTCTTTGGCAACCTCCGCAAGCGAAGGATTCTCCGGCACCGTGTAAGGCCACCAAACATTGAGAATCGGATCCGGAAACTTGCCGCCTTCTGTTCTGTAAAGATCACGAACTTGCAAAAAGATTCGGGCCAGAATCTCCTGATCGACTTTCGCTTGTCCGGGAGGAGGAATAGCGGCGTACTTCCATTGCAGCCAACGCGCTGAATTCACGAACGTGCCATCTTTTTCAGCAAAGCCTGCGCCGGGCAATCTGTAAACAGTGGTGTTAATCCGGCTCATCTCATCTTTAGTTGTGCCTGGAGCGTTCCAAAACTCGCTTGTCTCCTCCGGGTATATGTCGCAGACGACCAACCAATCCGCTTTCTTGAGTGCTTCAATGTTCTTGCGAGAGTTTGGACCAATCGCAACTCCGTTCATGCCAAACGCAAACAGACCTTTAACTTTGCCTGCGTACATGAAGTCCCACATTTCGGTCCATGAATACTTGCGATCGATTTTGGGCAGATAGTGGTAAGCCCAGTCATTATCTTTCTTCGCCGCTTCGCCATACATCGCTTTTAAAAACGAAACCATGAACTTAGGAGTGTTGGACCAGTAGTTATACGAGTCCCACACATCTGGCTTCGATGGAGTTGGTGTTGTTCGTTTGAGGAAGGTCGCCAGATCGACATCGGAAGGAGCTGGAATCTTGAGATAGCCGGGAAAGATATCGAACACGCCCCCCATGTCGGTCGCGCCCTGGATGTTCGAATGGCCGCGCAATGCATTAACGCCGCCGCCGGCGCGTCCGACGTTTCCAAGCAGGAGTTGAAGGATTGCGGCCGTGCGAATGATTTGAGTGCCGGTTGTGTGCTGCGTCCAACCTACCGCGTAAATGATCGTTGCAGCCTTTTTCATATCTCCGTCTTTACGAACAGATGTGAACAGGTCGGCCGCTCTTAAGAACTGGTCTTTAGGAATGCCGGTGATTCTCTCCACCATTTCAGGCGTGTAGCGGGAATACTGCTTCTTCAACAATTGGAAGACGCAGCGGTCGTGCATTAACGATAAATCGTAGGCTGGGTTGGGCGGCAACGATGGCGGTGGCTTCTGTCCTCCTTGCGCAGCTGCACCAGTAGGTCCGGCGGCCTGGTGTCCGCCACCGGTTTGACTGCTCATAACGCCACCGGCCGACGATTGTCCCTTCTCTGGAGCAGTCGATGGTGTCGACCCGACCGCGCGGGAACCTCTTTCGAAGTTAGTTTGCGCTGCTTCACCTGTCTTAGCGTGATCGCCAGTGGCCGGCGTCGACCTGGATTCGGCTGTCGTTGGGGTTGGACCGAGATTGCCACCTTGTTCGTAGTTCCACGTGTCCGTGGCGTACGATTCGGATCCATCAAAGCCGGAGAACAGACCATTCTCGGGAAGTTTGAACCCCTCTTTGACGACAAAGGCAGCGTTTGTGTAATTGATTAGATAATCTCTTGCGATGCGATTATTCGCGATCGCGTAGTCGATTAGACCACCAAGGAAAGCAATGTCGGCTCCCGCGCGTATCTGAAGAAACAAATCGGCGGTCGCTGCCGTCCGTGTGAAGCGCGGATCGACAACGATCATTTTCGCATTTCGCTTTAGCTTGGCTTCAATTGGCCATTTAAAACCACACGGGTGGTTCTCGGCTGGATTGCCACCCATGATCAACATCATGTCGGTGTTCTTGATGTCGATCCAGCCGTTGGTCATTGCGCCGCGTCCGAAAGTGGGCCCCAAACTGGAGACCGTGGGCCCGTGTCAAACTCGGGCCTGCGTTTCGAAGTAGCAGACGCCCATGCCGCGCATGGTTTTTACTGCAAGATAGTTAAGCTCATTGGTATCAGTGCAACCACCTGTCCAGCCAATTCCTTCGCAACGGTTAACCGTGAACCCGCGCTCGTCTTTTTCAACAAAAGTTTCGTCGCGAGTCTTCTTAACCCAACGCCCAATTTCTCGAAACGCATCGTCCCAGGAAATGTCTTCCCAGTGGTCGGAACCAGGACGCCTCACCTGCGGCTTCGTTAATCGGCGTTCGTTGACAATGTCTTGCTCGAGTGAAGCGCCTTTCGGACAGAGAGTACCGCGGTTAATCGGATGATCCGGATCGCCTTCAACGTGGACCACTTGAGGAATGACGTTCTTCGCTCGATCGCCGATGGTGTGAATGATCACTCCACAGCTGACCGAGCAATAGGGACAGGTACTACGAGTCTCGGTAGTACGATCGATTTTCAGCCCTTGTGTCTGTGCATAGACGGGCGCCAAATCGAAACCGAACGCTGAAGCGCTTGCTACTCCAACAACTGTCGTCTTGATGAATGTTCGTCGAGAAATCGACATACAACTGCCTTTCATCGACCGAGAGAACGAGGGGGCTCGTAAGGTATCGACAGCTGCAAATCAGGTCGGGATCACATTACTTCACGGGCCATAACGGCTCGTCTCCATCAAGTAACATTTTCTTTACTTTTTAATTGTCGGAATATCAGAACAGGAGAAGCGACTGCTTCCGCCTCGGCGCTGGTTGATGAGAATTAAACAGTCGCTTCGCTCCTGTTCTGAACTGGTCTCCCGTTATAGACCAATGAGGTTGATTTCGACTTTGGTATATCCATGCTCAATGGCCCACAAATCCAAAGATGCACTGGCGACGTCGTCGACGAGAGGCGATGCATTTCCCAGTTCGGTCAGGTCAACGCTCTTCAAGTATCGATGACATGCGTCACAAACCTCAATTTTGACATGAGCGAACTGCTCTGCTTTGAAGTAAGCCAACTTCGCGGGCGCTTCTTCGCCGCAGTTAGCACAAGCGACACGGCGATACGGCCACTCGTAGAGACAAGTGGCACACAGCAGGTTTCTGCTGCCGCCGTCGGCTGAGTCACTCTGAAGTCGTATGCTTACCTGGGCCAAGCCTCCACAGGCGGGACAATTTGTTTCGTTGCCGGGCGGCTTTGCAGCGAAGGGCTTTCGATTGTTCTCCCAGCACAACCGTCCGTACGGCTGACACAACGCTTTGGCAAAGAAGAGCGTTGGCGATCGGTGATTCGAATACTCGAGAAGCATGTTGACGATGTCAGACGGCTGCGAAGTTTTGAACGACTGCATCTCGTTGTACAGCTGTGGCGATCCGGTGTCTTCAACTGCCTTCAAAAGCCGTGGCATCGCCTCGCTCAACAATTTCATGTCTGACGCGAGATCGTTTGACGCTTCCGACTTTGTGGTAGCGAGAGTTTTGTATATATCGCGCTGCGCAGAAAGCACACTTGCATAGAAGGTCAGCAGTTCGTTTGCAGCAGAGTGCCCGGCCAATTCAGACGCTCTGTTGATTTGTTTATCCCAGAAAGCTACGTCCATCGGGAACGTAGTGTCCCTAACTTGCTCGTGTCTGTGCAAGTGCTCTGTCTCTCCATGTTAAGCGGCTAGCGTTTCCTCCCTGGCAACACAGACGCCGAGGACCTAAGTGACTTTGAGTGAACCAAACGAGCTATTCGAGGGACGGCTTTGTCGCCCGATGTGAGGCGACAGCTCCGCCTCGCCATAGCGGACCATTTCCGATTTGGGCTACGCCCCTGGTTCGGGCTGTGCCCTCTCCAACACCAAAACCAGCCACCATTGATCGGAGCTGCACAAGCGGACGTCGGAGACCGAACCAGGGGCACAGCCCGCAATCAGAGACGCGCGCTACGGCGAGGCGGAGCCGTCGCCTCACATCGGGCGGCAAAGCCCGTATCCTGAAGAGCTTGCTAACAAAGCAGGCTATTCCACTTGTGTTATATGGAGTTGCCTCAAGTTAAGGAAATTCAGAATAGGACTGGATCGATTAGGGCTTGATTGGGGTCTTCTGTCGACGTGCGGGCGGCTGGTGCTGCAAACAAACATCGGCCACGCTCAGAGTTGTTAGTGCCCGCAAAAGTTTATCAGCGAAGATCTGCGTTTGCGATTGCGTTCCCTCGAAGTCGGTCTTTGCAAACGAGGTAAAGACGGCTTGTGGATCCAATCCAGGCATGTAGAACCTGGCTTCGCGGCGCCACCCTTTTCCTTGGGTTCGCTTGATGAGAGTCTGATCGTCAGCGCCAAAATCTGGGTGCTGGAGCGCATTGGTAGCTTCTATTGCATTGCGCAAAACTTCAAGCGATCGGCTGAGATCAGTCTTTCTGTAGGCTTCGGCGGCGTTCAATAATGTTCGAGCGGTAAATATTGTCTTTGGCGATTTTTGCGCATCAGCGATCGCGAGTTCGAGCATGTCAAGACCGTTGACATCACTAACGGGTAGAGCAAGAGCCGCTTTGCCGATTTCGAGGTAAAGATAAGCGCGGGATTCGATGTCTCCAACTTTTGCCGCAAACTTCGACGCGTCTTTAAGCTGTTTCGACTTGGCCGCAGCGAGTCCGCGAGTGAAGTACAGCCAGTCGTACAAGATTGCACGGATATTTGAATCTGCGACCTTGTCGATAGCCGCAACCACACCTTCTACCGGCTCTTCAGTAGTGTTAAGGATCGTCTGAGTGAAAAGCTCCTCGCGATCATCTACGTCACTTAACTTCTCTGCAGCTTCAATGCCGTCTTCGAATGTTCCTTTTGAAGGTGTTTCGCTTTCCCGATCCTTGGCCAACGTCTTCTGTGTTTCTATCGGCAGCGAGACCTTGATACGTTGTTGCACCTGCGTCATCTGATCCACGAGATTCGGATTGTTTGACCGGACGTGCGGTTCGACGCGCGTGAACACCTGAAGGATATGAGCTGTGCCAGGAAGCCAGTTGTAGGTATCACCGTCGTCGAGCGGCACCTCCATCGCTTGTTGTGCTCGGACGATTAAAGTCTGCACAAACTCGCGTTGCAGTGATGGATTAGGCTTGAAGCCAGCCGGAATTTGATAGAACCCAAAAACGGGCATGTCGCCGCCATACTCAAACGCAAACGGGTACGCCTGAAGATAAAGAAACTCACGCATTGGCTTCTCGCGATACGAAAGCAATGCCTGAGCGTAGAGACTGTCAGCAGAGACCTGATTTACTTTTGCGAGTTCATACAGAAACCTGGTTAGTTCAGAATTCGCCGGGTAGTTGAGACTTGAGACTGCCAACTGCATCGCAGCATTCATGTCGACGGGGAGCAACTTAATAGCAGACTCGAGCAATCTCTGACCGGTAATAACAGCCCGGCGCGGATCTCGTAGCTCTATTTGTTCACTAACTTGTTTATCTTGCTGAAGAGCTTTCTTTGTGAGCGCTTTGGCCCAGTCAGGCTGACGCTTGGCAACCGCGCGAATAACCACATACCTCTGATCGGCATTGAACATGAGCAGAGTCTTCAGCGGTTTCGCCAAATTTGCCTGTTCGTGGTCGGTCGCGACGTCAAACGCTTCAGTGAAAGCGGCGCGCGCTCGCTCGTTGTCGAGTGGCCACAACAGATCCGCAGCGCGAATCAACAAGGTGATTCGTTGAATAGGATCGTCGAGCGTTTTGCTCACACTAATCTGTTCTCGAATGGTATCTATTGCTTCGTTCTTCCGACATGTGGAGACTGAAGATTGCGGCGGATTCTGCGCCGCCGCATGAGTTGCGATTGTCACGAGAATGGCGGAAGCAATGGCAAAACGGCTGACACTAATGAGTCGGCGCGAGCAATGTTGAGTGGGAGCAACTAATGACAGCATAGGAGACGTCCGCCGAATTCTAGTTACTTAAGTGTATCGTACAAACGTCAGGTCAGAAGAGAGGTTCCTTTATTTTCAGATCGAACGGCGGGAAGTTTGAATCCCACCGACGCAGTCGGAGGATGCTTCATACTTAACCTACTATCTCAAGGTCCTTTGGCACAAACCCGCCGACGGAGTCGGTGGATTGTTCATACATGGTCTAATCAGTCGACGCCGTCGCTTGTAATCCTTCACCGCTTGGGCAATAGCGTGTTACCGAAGGTCAAGTATGAACGATCCACCGACTCCGTCGGCGGGATTCTCTCAACAACTGGGTATCAGCTCAGTAGGCTGAGTATTAACCATCCACCGACTGCGTCGGTGGAATTGCTGAATGCGTCCTCAGTGAAACACAATTCCCACACCGATACGGAAGTTGTGCTGCGTTGAGTCAAACAATCTCGTCGGATTGTAATCCACCTGAATAACCCTGATATCAATTCGGTTACTGGCACGAATGTCGATGCCGCCCCCAAACGCTCCGGCGAAACCTGTCTCCGAATCAGTAAAATCAACGGGACAGGGACTGGGCGCAATCAAAACACAAACGTCGTTGCTAAAATTGACGCGGTTGCGACCATTCGCGGCACCTACTAGCGCGTGCGCGAACGGCTTGAATGTCGACTCCGTTGAGTTGTCTTTGATCTGAACACCACCAAGAAAGTTGTAGAGGCGACTGTTGATGCTTACGCCATTCGCGGCCGTGCCAAATGGAATTGTTCGACTCTTGTAGTGGCCCGAAACATCAAACTTCAACCCAAAGTAACGCGTGAGATTGCCGGTAACTGAGGCGTTGAACCCGTGAAAGCCCTCGCGCTCATCGATGAAGTCTCCTAACTCCGGATCGTCATCGCCAATACCAGTGTCTACCCTATTGTGTGAATAGCCGCCGAAGATTTCCCACCTTTTGTAATCGTCTTGCGCGGCGGCGATTGAAGCGCATGCAACGATGATTAGTCCCAACAGAATTGTCTTAGCCACTGTAGTCCTCCTCGGGATTTGTGTCTGGCTTATGCCAGACCTTGTTTGGAAGGTCGCCTGGGGAGCCTCGTAAAGAGATCAGCTCACCTTAGCAATCGGCAGTAGATTAACTGTCCGAACTAGTCGCCTTGGAACTTCCTATTACACGAAGTTGACTGTCACAAAGCGAACCGGCACTCCTTAACTGACTAATTGCTTTAATGGACCAACGCAGGAGAGAAGTATTGCACCTGTTCAGAGGATCTTTTGGTCAGATTAGGTTGTCAGCTATGATGCTCCCAAACAGAAAGTGACCGGAGGCAAAGATGTCTGCTGCAGTGAACAAACAACTAATGCAAGAAATTTTTGCGGAGTTAGCCCAGGGAAACAGCCAGGCGCTGGTGAATGCTCTGGACGACGACGTAACCTGGCATGTTACCGGAACCACCAGGTTTTCTGGTACGTATCGCGGGAAAACCTCGCTTCTCAATGACCTCGTGGGTCCATTGTTTTCACAATTCGAGGACCAATACACAAACGTTGCTGATCGTTTTATTGCTGACGACGATTACGTTGTGGTGGAATGTCGTGGAAAGGCAACAACGAAAAGTGGTCGGCCATATAACAACAAATACTGTTTTGTCTTTCGCATCGAGAACGGAAAAATAAAGGACGTGACTGAATACATGGATACTCAGCTGGTGGTTACGACCTTTGCCAGCTAGTAGACGTTATCAAGAGAAACGAGGAATTTGGAGTGCGGGGACTTGTCACCGCTTTGTGTAACTCCTGTCGCAATTGCGAAAGCAGGCGACAAGTCCCCGCACTCCAAAGTTTTTGCTGGAGTGAGATTCTGTTCTTACCAGGGTAGACGATCGAGAATGCTGGTAGCCGATCGGCCCTCACCGATTCGGCTTGCTCTAAGGATTTGCGCTGCATCCACCAGAGACCGCATCGGAACTTCGCCTGAGAAACTTTGATCGAACCTTTTCTCTGTCACGAAGAGCGGCAAAGTGAAAGCTGAGTCAAGGTCGTAACGCAAACGTCCGCGGTTCGTGAATGCCGACCACACAATGTTTGGAATCGATCGAAGGTGAACCGTCACAGGTAAGTTCACGCGTGATGCTCGCCGGCCGCCAATCTTCAGCGTCCCATGGTGGCTGCCGTCAATCACGTCGCGATCAGCCAGACGCAGGCGATAATCGAAGTCCTTGAGGTTGACAGGAATCAAACCATTAGCGACGTCGAAGCCTACCGTCAGGTTTGCCGTTTGGTTCCGAAAGTCGATCGACTCGAGAGTTATCTCACCGAGCTTAACCTGAACGTTTACGGCGTCGCCGATGCGGCCAAGATCGCCGATGCGGCCGAGGTCAGGCAGGCGCATCTGCGCTTGCATTTGAACCCTCGCGCCAGTTGCGCAGACTACGATTCCCAAGACAACGGCAGGTATTGAAAACCGACGAAAGATGCTGTTCATTGCTTCCTCCCGACAGACCCGCCGTTGCTTAAACAATCCCTATGCCGCGAAGAAACCCCGCAATACCGTTGCTATTGGCGAGTTAAAGGACCGAGAACACACGAAAAGGTGCCCGTATCTTCCGTATCGTCGACCGAAGCCAGCTGCATCATTCGCAAGGGAGCTGATCGACTAACTCAACCGATCGATCCTCCGCAAGTCAATAGCCCGTTGCGCCATCTTTCCACACGCGCTCACTAATTTGTCGAGTTGAGCGAATCGCTGGTCTTTCGTGAATCCCTGCCGGAAGCGAAAGTAGATCTGCTGCACGATGACGGCGATCTTCAACAGTCCATACGCATAATAGAAGACACTGTTTGAAACGTCGCGACCACTTAGCTTTTGATACTGTTCGAGAAGTTCAGCGCGACTGAAGCTGCCCGGCATGCTCGTGATCCCAAACGCATATCGCTTCCACTCGGCACTGTCATCGCCGTCTACCCAGTAGCCAAGGGTAGTGCCAAGATCCATCAAAGGATCTCCGATCGTTGCCATTTCCCAGTCCAACACAGCTACGACTTGGGAGATGTCGTTTGGAGAAAGCACGAGGTTGTCGTACTTGTAATCGTTATGAATCAGCGCACCGGTTTGGGCATCGGCCGGTAAATTATCGCCCAACCATTTCGCAAGGCGATTGATCTCGGGCACATCATCAGTGCGAGCGTTGTAATACCGTCGCGTCCAGCCGCTTACTTGACGTTTCACATAGCCCGTCACCAAGCCGAGATCACTCAGACCAGCAGCCTCGCAGTCAACCGCATGGATCTCGACAAGACTTCGAACGAAGCTGTCGCTCAGTTTTCTCATCACATCGGAAGTTAAGACAACTCCCGGCGGCAACTGCGCGCGCAGAATTACACCACGTACTCGTTCCATCACGTAAAAAGGAACGCCGAGGACTGATAAGTCCTCGCAAAACAACAAAGGCCGCGGCACTTTCGGGTAAACAGGGTGAAGATGCGAAAGGATCTTGTATTCCCTTCCCATGTCATGAGCTGATTTGATTTTTGCGCCGACGGGTGGACGACGCAGCACGAGTTCGCGATCTCCCACGCGAATCAGGTAAGTGAGATTAGAAAAGCCGGATGGGAACTGCTGAACAACTAAGGGACCCGTAAGTTCCTTGATGTTTGAGACAAGATATTCAAAAAGTTTGTCAGTATCGAGCTCTTCCCCTGGGCGCGTGGGACGTGGACGGTCAATAAGGTTCTCATTCATCACACATGAAATCCATGTTTCTTTAATTCGCTTCGGGCAACGACAGCCTTATGCACTTCGTCCGGACCATCGTAGATTCGCGCCGCTCGTTCATGACGAAACCAATACGACAATGGCGTCTCATTCGTCAGACCACGAGCACCATGAACCTGAATCGCCCGGTCCAACACTTTTTGCAGCACATCGGCTACGAAGTACTTGATCAGCGAAATCTCCGCGCGCACTCGGGAACTACCGTGTTCGTCGATCTTGGCCGCGGTCTGCAACACCAGTAGTCGAGCCGCTTCGATCTCGGCGCGACTGTCGGCGATCCATTCCTGAATAGTCTGACGACTTGCCAGTAACACGCCGGGAGAAAGCTCTCTGTGCGTGGCATATTCGCACATCAGATCGAAAGCACGTTCGCAGATCCCAATCCAACGCATGCAGTGGTGAATACGACCTGGGCCAAGTCGTTCTTGAGCAATCGCAAACCCCTCACCTTCGCTGCCGAGCAGGTTCGTCTGCGGCACGCGGCAATTCTCATATCTAACTTCAGCATGGCTCGCGTAATCGCTGCCTTCATCACCCATCACGCTGATGTTTTTGACTATCCGAAAACCTTCCGTAGGAATCGGGACGATGATCTGGCTGGCTCGCTTGTAGCGACTCGCCTCCGGATTCGTTATCGCCATCACAATGGCAAAAGCAGCGCCTTCCGCTGACGAGGTAAACCACTTGTGACCGTTGATGATGTAGTCCGCACCCTCCTTCACAGCCGTCGTACTCATCCAACTCGGATTCGAACCAGGGTGTTCAGGTTCCGTCATCGAGAAACAGCTGCGAATGTCACCGCGAATCAATGGCTTGAGATAAAGCTGCTGCTGCGACTCAGTTGCGTGCGATATCAGAATCTCGGTGTTGCCGATATCGGGCGCCTGGCAATTGAATAGGTAGTGACCAACCGGGGAACGCCCTAGCACTTCACTGACACGGGCAAACTCCGAGAGCGTTAACCCCGCGCCGCCAAGTTCTTTTGGCAAGTGCGGCGTCCACATTCCTTCTGCCTTAACGCGATCTCTTTTCGCCTTCAACTCAGGCAACAACTCGCGAAATGGCCGATTCAGAAACTCTGTCTCAAAGGGATAGACTTCTGCGTTCAAGAAGTCGCGGATTTTGTTTAGCAGTGTGTTCAGTTCGCCATTCATAGGAGGTTCCGGTGGCATTGTGGATGTTCGAATGTTCGATAAACTTCAGTTTGTCGTCAAGCCGCGATAGTTTCAACTTCTTTCAGGAAATCGCCCTGAAGTTTCTGAAAGACGTTGAGTATAGCGCACGACTCGACAACTAAAGTTTATCGAACATGAAAGGTTATTTCAGTTTGTAAGGTTCGCGCAGACCGCGCTTCGCCTGGTCGTGTGAGTTGTAAATGTCGGGAGCAGTTAGAACCGCACGGTATTCGGCCAGAGCCTCGCGTCGCTTGCCAGCGAGATCCAATGCATGCGCCGCCCGAAGTCGGGCGATGCTTGCCAGTCCCGCCTCGGAACTACGTCGGGCGACCACCAGAAATTCTTTTAACGCTCGTTCGTTTTGTCCCGCAGCGAGAAGCGTCTCACCATAACGATAATGAATCACATCCGCCGCACCAGCCGCGCTGCTGATACGGTCGCGCAGTAGCTCTTCGAAAATATCGAAAACTCGTTGTTGCTCTGCACTAATCGAACTGGTTGCGATCCGTTTGTCGCGTGTGTGCTCGATCTGTTCCGACAGCGCGTCGGCAATCTGAAGTTTGAAAAGGTAGTTGCGCGGATATCGAATCGATAGTTCGGTCGCAATTTTCGCCGCATCGTTCCAGCGCTTTTCACGTTTGTAGAGATCAACTAACAGTACGCGCGCGACATCTTTGGCCCACTTCCCTTCTTTCGCCACTCGCTCGAGCGTTTCCAATCCTCGTTTCTTAGATCCTTTGAAACCCATCGTCCCAGCAACTATCTTCACCGCTAGAGGAAGCGAGCCCACAATGTAGTTGTACAGTCCGATGGTTAGTTCCGCATCTCGATAGTCCGGAGCGCGCTTCAGAACTTCACGATGGCGATCGACTGATCGTGAACCGCTACGCAGTGCGGCCATGAAACGACGCTCAACACCGGCGGCAAACGCTGCATCCAGGCCTTCTGCTGCTCCCAGAAAATAAAGCGCTTCGAGGTCTGATGGATTTTGTCGTAAACGCGCTTCAGATAGAGCC